>DATEGV010000348.1:0-9825 GCA_035279925.1 Ktedonobacterales bacterium
TGGACCCCACTATAACAAAATATGTCGCATTGCGCTAGAACCTCTCAACGACAGCCAGACGCGCATGCTCGCCGAGACCCTTGGCAACCGTCGCGACGCACACCTCCTCACTCGTCCGCGCTCATGCCAGGCGCAACTTGATCGTATAGATCCCGCCCCGAGGTGTCATTGATGACGACGACGGGGAAGCGTTCCAGCCAGAGCCGGCAGACTGCCTCCGCGCCGAGATCGTCCCAGGCAACCGGCTCGACGCGACGAATTCGGCGAGCAAGGAGGGCGCCAGCTCCTCCGACCGCGCCGAAATGGACGGCGCCATGTCGGGCAATGGCGTTGATGACATCCTGGCTGCGCTTGCCCTTGCCGATCATGCCGCGCAGGCCAAGCGCCAGCAACTCTGGGGTGAAGGGGTCCATGCGGTAGCTGCTGGTGGGTCCCGCGGAGCCAATGATCTCGCCGGGGCGCGCGGGCGACGGCCCAACGTAGTAGAAGGTTTCTCCGGCGATGGAAAATGGGAGGGGATCGCCGGCCGCCAGCAGGTCATGCATGCGCTGGTGCGCGGCGTCGCGCGCGGCGAGAACCGCACCCGTGAGCAGCACCTGGTCGCCAGCGGTCAACGACTCGACCACGGCCGCATCGAGCGGAAGGGTGATCTCGCGCGGCGTCTGGCTCATCGGCGCTCACCTCCTTCCGGGTTGTGTAGCAGAACAAATACACCGTGGCTCACCACATCCAGGGCCAGTTGCGACTTAGAGATCGAATGCGATGTGACGGGTTGAGTGGCAACTCATATTGACCGCAACCGGTAGGCTCGCGATATGCGTCGCGTACGCTTTGACGCGCAGGCCGAGCAGTGTCGTCCGCCCACCGAAGCCTTGCGGGCCAATGCCCATCGCATTGATTTGGTCGGTCAGGCGGGTTTCCATCTCCGCGAGCAGAGGGTCTGGATTGGGTTCATCCAGCGGCATCAGCAGGGCCTCTTTGGCCAGCTCGGCGACACGCTCGAAGTCGCCGCCGACACCGACACCGATGATGAACGGTGGGCAGCCCTGCGGACCGGCGGCGCGGGCAGTATCGAGAATGAAACGCTCGACGCCCGCCTGACCATCCGCTGGCTTGAGCATCGCCAGGCGGCTGCGATTCTCCGCTCCGAAACCCTTGGGCAACACGTCCACATGCGCCAGTTCCCCTGGCGTCAAGCGATAGTGGATCACCGCGGGCGCGTTGTCGCGTGTGTTGCGCCGGCGCAGCGGATGCTCGACGACCGACATGCGCAGATAACCCTCGGCGTATCCCTGGCGCACGCCCTCGTTGATCGCATCCTCAACTGAGCCATCAACCCATTGGACCTGCTGGCCGAAGGTCAGGTACACCACCACCATGCCGGTGTCCTGGCACATGGGAATGCGCTCCGCCCGCGCGATAGCGGCATTTTCGAGGAGATCACCGATCACGTCACGCGCGATGGAGGAGTTCTCGCGCGCCCGCCCAGCGGTGAGCGCCGCGTGAATATCAGGGGTCATCACGGTGTTGGCCTCGATGACGCTCTGCTTTATGCGCTCGGTGAGCAGGTGGACTGACACTGTTCGCATGGCAGGTCTCCCATCGCTCTGTGGCTCATCAGTGTCTGCGTGGGCATAGTATAGCTTGGCAGCAAGGCTACTGTCTAGAGCAGCGGTCAACCGCCGTAGCGACCGACGGATGACATATACCCAGCACGACGCGACTGCCGCCGCGCTAACACTGACGCCAGCGCCGCGACGAGCAACAGCACAACCTGTGCCCAGAATACGGCGCGATACGTTCCGGTGAATTCATACAGTATTCCGGCAAGCGCCGGCGCGAGACCGCGGGCGAGGCTAACGGCAAGCGCCACGACGCTGTTGATGCGGCCGAAGTGCGCGGCTCCGAAGTAGTCCACCAGCAGCCCGGCACGCGCGGGCGAGACGGCGCCAAACCCCGCCCCGAAGAGGACGATGAAGGCGATCACACCCAGTGTGCCAGGGATCTGGAGCAGCAGCGCGCAGGCGACCGCTTGCGTCAGGAAGATGGCGGCGGTAGTGAGCGCGCGGGACACATGATCGCCCAGCGGCGTCAGCACGAGCCGCCCAGGGAGCGCCATCAGCCCGATGAACCCCACGAAGGTCGCGGCAGCCTGTGGCGAGAAGCCACGTTGCGTCAGATAGGGCACGAGGTAGACAAACACCGCGCCCGAGCACAGGGCGCTGGAGAAAAACGCGACGGTCACGAGCCAGAAGGCGCTGCCGCGCATCGCATCGCCCAGGGTACTGAACGCCGGCGTGGCGGCCGCGGCGGGAGTTGCCCGCGCCGGCTCGGGCGCAGCCTTGCCATCTGGAACCAGGCCCAGGTCCTCTGGTCGGCGTCGCAACATCAACGCATGGATCGGGAGCGTACCGACCAGCACAAGCGCCGCGAGGATGACAAGGGCGTGACGCCATCCCTGCGTTGCTACCAACCACCCGGACAGTGGCACATAGACTACACTGGCAAGCCCGGCGATGACGGTGAGCAGCGTGAGGGCGAGGCCGCGACGTCGCGTAAACCAGACGGAAACCACCCAGAACGCTGGCTCGTAGAGCACGGCGGACATCGCGACGCCCAACCCGGCCCAGATCAAATAGAAACCTGACAGCGTCCTCACCGAGGACCAGGCGAGCAGAAGGACGACCGCCACGCAGGAGCCGGCGGTCATCAGTACCCGTGGTCCGAACTGGTCGAGCCAGCGGCCCAGGGGCAGCCCAACCAGGCCAGAGAGCAGCAGCGCCAGTGAAAACGCCCCGGCGATGCTGGCGTTTGACCAACCAAGCTCCCGATGCATGGGCTCGAGAAAGACCGTAAAGGCGTAGTAGAGGACGCCCCACGATGTCATCTCCGCCAGCGCCAGCGCCGTAACGAGCAGCCACCCATAGTAGATACCGCCCGGTCCGGTTGGTGGTCGAGGCGCGTGCGACGTGGACATGGGAGTGTTCCTCGCTCTGTGCGCCCTTGTGGCGCCTCCCGCTACCACACGCGCAAGAGCCATTATGCCATACGCGCGCTGGTCTCCTTTCGACAGGGCAGCCGTGGCGCCCTTTTGGCAATATCTGGGCTTACGGAGTGAGTTCGCTCGTCAGCCCGGAGGGTGGGGCGACCAACAAGGAGGCGCGTCGCATGGTGTCCTTTCGCGTGGCGGATGTCACAGTTGCGTTGGACGTTGAGCGTTTCTTGATTCTGCTCGCGTGCCTCGCGGTCGCGTTCGTCGTGGGGACCAGCGTGACACGCGCGCTCGCCCGGCGCCGGACACTGCCCCCCATGCAGCTCTCCGTGCCGCCGTTCGCCGCCCTCTCCTTCATCACATCGCTGCCCCCACACGCGGTCTCCGACGCCGTGACACGCTACGCCGCGCAGTCCGGCTGCTCGATCATCACCCGGCAGTGCGACGATTTCCTTGTGCTCAGCGAGCCGGCGCGCGCCACCAGCTTTGGCCGCTACTATCCCATCACCCTGCGCGAATGCCCCGGCGTCGGCACGCGGGTCGAGGTCGGCATGCTCAGCAAGGTGACGCAGGCGCCCCTCGTCGCGTCCAAGCGGCTGCGGCGTCGCGTCGCGGGCATCCTCGCCGCGCTGGGACCAGAACGCTAACGCATCCTCTCCCCGCCCTATATTCCCTCGCATGCTTCTTGTGTCATGGCACGGCACTTGCTTTATGCTCAACAGGCCCAAACGGATGAGAGGGCCTGGCGGCCGGCAAGGTGTTCCGGCCACATGGCGCTCGCATGAATGTTCGCTACCAGGCGGTAGCTGGACGTGTGAGCGTGAGGAACGAGAGCAGTGGCGGCGTGGCAATGTGGCCGCGCTCCCACGGAGGAGGAGAAGTCACATATGGGTATCATCGCATGGATCGTGTTGGGCGGGCTGGCTGGCTGGCTTGCCAGTGTGCTCGTGCGCGGCACCGGACTCGGCATACTCGCCGACATTCTGGTGGGCATCGTGGGCGCGTTCATCGGCGGCCTGATCTTCGATGCGCTGGGCGGCCACGGCGTCACCGGGTTCAACCTGTGGAGCTTCGTCGTCGCGGTGGTCGGCGCCGTCGTGCTGCTCCTGATTGTGCGCCTGCTCACGGGCGGCCGCACACGCAGTCGCGCGACGATCTAGCTTGACCGTACCCCTGCCGAATCCACGCGGCCGTGAACGGCCGGCGCACAGGAACGGCGGAGTCGAAGAGCGAGCCGCTGGGGCAACCCGGCGGCTTCTCTATTGGTCGGCGGAGTCGGGGAGCGGCGCGGCGACGCACGGTACCTCGAACCAGAATGTGGACCCCTCGCCCGGCGCGCTTCGCACCCCCACCACGCCGCCGTGGCGCTCGATGATCGTGCGGCTGATGTAGAGACCGATGCCCAGGCCCACGCCGGAGCCACTGAGCACTTCGACACCCGGCACTCGGTGAAACTGCTCCCAGATCGCCTCGCGCTCCTCCGCTGGCAGGCCGGGGCCGTGGTCGTGTACGGTGACGCGCGCCCGGCCGGCGTGCGCTGTGACGCGCACATGCAAGGGGGCGTCTGGTGGGGAGTATTTGAGCGCGTTGGTGAGGAAGTTCGTCACGACCTGGCCGATGCGGTCCGCGTCCATCACCGCCTCGATGGGCGTGTGGGCCGGCGGCGCGCTCAGCTTGACTGCCCGGCCAGGATGCGCCAGGCGCTGCTCCTCGACGGCTTCACGCGCGATAGCGACGATATCACAGGGCTGGAGATCCATCACCAGCATGCCCGCCTCGATGCGCGACACGTCCAGCAGGTCAGCGACGAGGCGGCTCTGCCGGCGCAGTTGTTGCTCCGTGCGCGTGACGAGCCAGCGCAGGCGTCGCACCGCCGTCCCTTCCTCGGTGTCGTCCTCGCGCAGCCGGCGCATCTGTTTCTCCGCGAGTTGCGTGTTGGCGATGGCGCTGGTGAGGGGCGTGCGCAGTTCATGGCTGGCGATGCTCAGGAACTCGCTCATGCGGCGATTCGTCTCTTCAAGCGCCAGGACCTGCGCCTCCGCCGTCGCGCGCTCCTGGAGCAGCCGGTCGCGTTCGACGACCAACGCGGTAAGCTGCGCGATGGCCTGCGCCAGTTGCACCTCATCCGCCGTGTAGTGATGCTCGGCGCCGCTGTGGTCCAGCGCCAGCAGGCCGACAACCTGCTCACCGACACGCAGCGCCACGGTGAGCACCGTCGTGATATTGTACGGATTCGGCAGCGCGTTGTAAGGTGGCTGCGTCATGTCAATGACGAGGACTTCACCGGCGTTGAAACGGCGCATCAGGTCAGGATCGGCGCCTTCGCCGAGGCGAGTCGCGTGGTCCGTCTGCTCCTGAATCCACGCGCGGGTGTCCTCTGGCGACATGCCGACGACGGTCAGTGGCTTCACAAGCTGCGTCTCCGGCTCGACGACGGAGAGACTGACGCGCGTACAGCCCAGGACGCTGCACGTGAGCGTCGCCAGCCGGTGCGCGAGCAGGTTCGCGGCGGGCGGCGCGTCCTCACCGTCGCCGGCGTCATCCGGCGCGGGCTGCACCAGGAGCCGCGCCATATGCAGCAGGGCGTCCAGGCTTTCGCGGGTGCGGGCCGCGAGGCGGCGCTGCTCCGTCACATCATGGGTGATGGAGACGACGCCGAGCATGTCGCCGGCATGGTCGCGGATGGGCGCGGAGTTGGTGACGATCACCTGGTCGCTGCCATCAGCCGCGCGGAAGAGCATCTCCACGTTGGTGACGGTCTCTCCACGCAACGAGCGCATGGTGGGCAGCTCCTCCGTGGGGAATGGTTCACCGTCGAGTCTGCGCAAGGTATATGCGGATTGAAACTTGTCCGGGCCTTCGCCGCCACGATTGGAGCCGCTGTTGCGCTGCGCCGACGAATTCATCCGAATCAGCCGGCCGTGCCGATCAAAAAGCGAGATGCGATCCGGGACCGCCTCGAAGATCGTATCGAGTAGCTCCGCGCGGCCCAGCCACCCCGACTCCTCCGGCGACATATCGCTCAGCGGGGCGGGTAAGCGTTGGCGCTCCAGCGCGGCTTCGAGCTCGCGCACGCGGCGCTCAGCCGCCTCGGCCCGGGAGATGGCGTCGGCCAGCGAGAGCGTCTCGGCTGTCTGCGTGCTTATCGAGCGCCCTTCGTCGTTCTGGTCGGCGCCGCCGCGCTCTCCACTCATGCTACCTCCGCGCGTGCCTACGCCTGAGAAACGCCACCGCGCCGGCGTCGGTAACCCGGCAGCAATCAACGTGCCAGTTCCCTCAGGCGACTGGCTCCGTACCGCGCGCGGCCAGCGCCTCGCCGGCCGTGATCTCGCGCAGCGCAGCCAGCAGGCGGTCAATCTCCTCGGCGGTGTTGTAGTGCGCCAGCCCGATGCGCAGCGCCCCACCCGACGCTTCGAGACCCAGCCGCTCCATCAGCGTCACGGCGTAGTAGTTGCCGTCCCAGGTGAAGACGCCACGCTCGCCCAGCCACGCGGCCAGTTCACGGGGCGTGTGGCCGGCGACGGTCAGCGCCACGGTCGGCACGCGCCGCGCCAGGTCGCTCTCCGCGGTATAGCCGTAGATACGCGCGCCGGGCAGCTCGCGCAGACCGGCGATGAGCCGCGCGGCCAGGACGCGCTCGTACTCCTGAATCGCCGCCATCGCCGCGTGCAACTCCAGCCGTCGCCCGGTCATCTCCGGGAACAGGCTCGCGTAGCGGTCAGCATGCGCCCGACCCAGCGCCGTAAGGTACTCCAGCGCGCCGAGCAGGCCGGCCAGGCACTCGTGATTCTGCGTGCCCGTCTCCCATTTGCCGGGAGTATCGTTCGTCGCCGGGCGCACCTTGTACGGAGCCAGCCGGTCGAGTAGCGAGAGACGACCATAGAGGATGCCCTGGTGTGGGCCGAAGAACTTGTAGGAGGAGCAGGCGAGCAGGTCGCAGCCGAGCGCCTGGACATCAATCGGCGCGTGCGGCGCGTATTGCACGGCGTCCACGAAGCTGAGCGCGCCTGCTTCGCGCGCCCATTGAACCACCTGCGCGACATCGTTGATCGTGCCGACGGCGTTCGAGGCGTAGCCCACCGCGACGACTTTCGTGCGCGGCGTAATCTTCTCACGCAGGTCGCCCATATCCAGCGCGCAGGTGGTGGTGTCAACCTCCGCCATGCGTACGACCACCCCGCGCTCCTCCGTCAGCGCCAGCCAGGGGGCGACATTGGCATCGTGATCCAGCGCAGTGACGACGATCTCGTCGCCGGCTTGCAGGGTGCGTCCAATCGCGCGGCTCATCGCGAAGGTCAGCGTCGTCATGTTGGGGCCAAAGATGATCTCGCGGGCGTCGCGCGCGTTCAGCAGGTCGGCCATGGCGGCGTGCGCCTCGTCGAGCAAGGCGTCGCTGCGGGCGCTGGTGAGGAACGCGCCGCCAGTGTTCGCGTTGGAGGTGGTGAGGTAGCGGGTGATCGCCTCGACGCACTCAAGCGGAGTCTGCGTGCCGCCGGGGTTGTCGAAGTAGACGACGGGTCGGCCATCCTGTTCGAGGGCCAGTGACGGGAAGTGGGCGCGGCAGCCGCTCAGATCGAGGATAGGCCACTGTGCGGTGGACTTGGGAAGTGTCGTATCGGGCATGTATGCTGTCCTTGTGTGGTGTGTGTTGGGTGTGGATGACGGCCCAGGTGGGTCGCCCGGCGCCTTTACCTATTATCGCAAATACGCGGACGGCGCGTCCACTGAGCGCGGGCGCGTCCGTAAGAGGCAGCCGGCGAATGAATTCGCGCCTGGAGGGCCTGCGGCCACGAAGTCCGCCTGCGCGGACTCGAAGAATCGCCGTCTCGAAGAAGCGCGCACCCTTGCATGACCCCGACTTCGCGGCCCAGTCGCTTGACCGCCTGCCGCAGCCTCTGGCATACTGGCGCTCGTATGGCAGCTCAGCCGTATGTTCGGAAGACGAGAGCGAGGCGCGCGATGTCCTTTGATTCCCCGGTTCCTTCCGCGAGCGATGTCTGCCCGCCCGGCTCGAAGTATCCGTTGCTGCCGGGGGTGCGCTCGCGGTTCGCGCAGACCGCGCGGGGTCGGTTCCACGTCTACGAAGGGGGAACGCCGGGGGATGAGCCGGTGGTGTTGATCCACGGCAACGCTTCGTCGGCGCGTTTCTTCGAGGATGCAGTGGCCGCCATGCCGGGGTATGCCGTCTTCGCGCCGGACCTGCGCGGCTATGGAGCGAGCGACGCGGCGGTGGTGGACGCGCGGCGCGGTATGCGCGACTTCGCGGACGACATCCACGCGCTCGTGGAGTCATTGGGCATCGCGCGCTTTCACTTGCTCGGCTGGTCGCTGGGCGGCAACATCGCCATGCAGTACGCGCTGGACCATCACGAACGACTGCGTTCGCTGACGCTGCTGGCCCCAGGCTCACCGTATGGCTTCGGGGGCACGCGCGGCGTGAATGGCGTCCCCAACTATCCCGACTTCGCCGGCAGCGGCGGCGGCGTTATCAGCTCGGCGGTAAGCGCCCGCTACGCCGCCAAAGACTTCAGCGCCGACTCGCCGTTCGCGCCGCGCTCCGCCCTACGCAACGGCATCCTCAAGCCGACGTTTCGCCTGCCGCCGGAGCGCGAGGACGCGCTGGTGGAGCAGATGCTGATGATGCGCATTGGCGACGACTACTATCCGGGCGATAGCGTCCTCTCCGCGCGCTGGCCCTATCAGGCGCCGGGTGTGTATGGCGCGAACAACGCGCTCTCCCCCAAGTATCTGAACCAGTCCGCGCTCGGCGACCTGCGCGGCGGTCCACCGATTCTCTGGATGCGCGGCGCGGATGACCAGATCGTGAGCGATACGTCGCTGGCCGATCCGGCGTATCTGGGCAAGTTGCGGATGATACCTGGCTGGCCGGGTGAGAGTGTCTGCCCGCCGCAGCCGATGCTGGCGCAGACGCGCGCCATGCTGGACCGCTACCGCGCGGGCGGCGGCGACTACCGCGAGGTCGTGTTCGCGGACTGTGGGCATGCGCCGCCCCTCGAAAAGAGAGACGCCTTTCTCGAGCATACGTTGCGTTTCCTGCGCGGAGCCGGAGCAAGCGGAGAGTGACGCCGAGCGGCCAGCAACGTTGCACATGACAGGGCGGGGAAGGTAAACGGACCTCACCCCCGGCCCCCTCCGCTTCGCTCTCGCGCCAGCTACGCACCGCTGGGCGTTGCTCCTCGCGGCTGCGCCGCTCGCGCTGGCGTGCCCCACGAGGAGAGGGGAGCCAGAAGCGACACCATCTCGACGAATGATGAGGAACAAACTACTGTGAGTGAAGCCATCCGAGAAGCCACACAGTTGCCGCCGGTCGGCGCAAGCGCGCAACGAACGCGCGTCATCAGCGAGGACGATGTCGCCCTCTTCGCCCAGGTGAGCGGGGACGAGAATCCCGTCCATCTGGACAAGGACTACGCGGCGCTTTCGCCATTTCAGGGGCGCATCGCCCACGGTCTGCTGACGGCCTCGCTCATCTCCGCCGTGCTTGGCAACGATCTGCCGGGCCACGGCTCGATCTATCTCAACCAGACGCTGAAATTTCTCGCGCCGGTGCGCATCGGCGACACGATCACGGCGCGCGTGGAGGTGGTGGCCACACGCGAGGAGAAGCGGTTGGTCACACTGCGCACGGATTGTCTCAACCAGGAGGGCGCGCTGGTGTTGACCGGCGAGGCGCTCATCAAGTATCTCGGCGATTGAAACGACTTGCACCGAGGGTGTAGAATGGCGTTGCAACCGAACGGCAGCCGCTGCCATATCCAATGGCGCCGCGATGAGATCATCCCTTCCCACTGAGGAGAACGACGATGGACGAC
>DATEGV010000349.1:0-3132 GCA_035279925.1 Ktedonobacterales bacterium
CGCTCCGCGAATGATGAGGTCCGCCTGGCCCCGCGCGCCATCCTCGACGCTGACCACCTCGCCGTCGCGCACGGTCATCGTGAAGGCGTCCTCGAGGTCCGTCGCGTAGAGATGCAGTACGCATGACCAGTTCTTCAGCGTCTTTTTCACACGCGGACTCTGGTTGGCGCGCACGATATAGTCATCCAGCGCCTCACGTAGCTCTTGCCTCGTCGCCATGTTCAGCCTCCAAGGTGTCGAACTCCGCGCCCGAAAGGGTACGGGTAACGCAGAGTCACACAGAGTCACACAGAGTCACACAGAGTTCCACAGAGTCACACAGAGTTCCACAGAGTCACGCAGAGTCACGCAGAGTTCCACAGAGTCACGGGAATCTCACCAAATCGTGACTGGCGCTGGTGACCACATGTGGATGGCGCAGCAGCATTTCTCGCGGCCGTAAACGGCCGGCGCACTGGACGAGCAGCGGACTGAAGCCCGCCAAGCGACTCCTCGAAAACTCTGTGTAACTCTGTGTGACTCTGTGTGACTCTGTGTAACTCTGTGTAACTCTGCGTGACTCTGTGTAACTCTGTGTTAATTCTGTTCTCATATCCCTCATCACGTATCGCCCAGCGCCGCCAGCGCCTCCGCCGCCGCGCGCTCGCCCGACCGGATCGCGCCGTCCATATACCCGTTCCAGACCGTCGCCGTCTCCGTGCCCGCCCAGTGCAGCCGGCCCACCGGAGCGCGCAGCGCCTCGCCGAAGGTCGTCCAGACGCCCGGCGGCATGTACCCCGCGTAGCAGCCACGGGTGTACTCCTCCTCGGCCCACGATTGCTCGAAATACTCGACCGGTTCGCCCGCGCGCTCCCCAAAGTACGTGATGAGCGCGGCCAGCACCGCCGCCCGGCGCGCGCTCGCGTCCAGACGGCCCCAGGCGCGTCCTTCGTCGCCCTCGATAAAGCAGAGCAGGATGCCCGGCGACCCGGTCTCCGGTGTATTGTCGAAGGTGACGCGCGCCACTCCGCTGTCGCTGGACGCCTGGCCGGAGAGATGCTCGTCGCGCCAGAACGGTGTCGGGTAGACACATTGGACCTTGGCTACCGTGCCCATCGGCACGCGCTGGGTGAGCTGATCGCGGTGGCCCGGCAGCGGCGGCTGGTAGCGCAACCGCCCCGCCAGCGTCGGCGGGATCGCGATGATCGCGCGCCGCGCCCGCACAGCCAGCCCGTCCGCCTCCAGCCGCACCTCCTGATAGTCCTGGCTGACAGCTCGAATCGGCGTCTCAAGCAGCACGCGCTCGCCAAGCGTCTTCGCCAGCGCGAGAGCAACGGACTGCGCGCCCGCCTGGAAACGGCTCTCCTGCGCGCCGCCCGTCACGCTGAGCAGCTCCATCAGGCCGCCCGCCGAGTGGATGTAGAACAGCGCGTGCAGCAGCGAGAGGTCGCGCGGCTCCGCGGAGAACACCGCTTCGACGCCGAGCGTCAACAGCGCGCGCGCACCGTCCGACTCGACGTTCGCGTCCAGCCACGTCGCTAGCGTCTGGCTATCCCACAACGCCGCCTCCGGAGCCTGCCACGGCGCGTCCAGCGGCACGGAAGTCGCCATCATATTGAGCGTCAGCATCGCCTCGATCACGTCGGCCGAGGCCAACGGGTCGCCGGTGGGCACCGCGCCCGAATACGTCGTTCGTACGCCGTTGCGGTACTGCACGTTCAGCCCACGGTCGTAGGTTTTGAACGTCGCCAGGCCGAATTCGCGGGCGAGCGCGGCGATCCGCTCCTGGCCCGGCCCGATCCATTGGCCACCCAGATCAAGCGGCGCGCCACTTCCCGTCTGTATCGTCCACGTCCGGCCGCCGACCCGGTCACGCGCCTCCAGGACCAGCGCGTCCACCCCCGCCGCGACCAGCGTGCGCGCCGCCGTCAGCCCAGCCAGCCCCGCGCCGACAATCGCCACCTCGCAGACGCGCTCAGGTGGCCGCTCCCGGCGAACGCGGCTCGCCGTCTCGATACGCGAATGGTTGCGCTCTTGCGTCTGCGCGGTAGGAAATATCCGAGAAAGTACGCTCATCGGCAGCTCCTCTATGCGAGTCGCTCTATTCTAGCATGCGCCGCAGGCCGCGCACAGCGTCCACGCGGGGCGCGCCAGACTTATGTTGGCCGCTTCGGGTTCCGGTCCGCGAAGGCGGACTTCGTGGCCGTAGGCCATCCAGGCGCGAATGTATTCGCCGGCCGCTATGGCGCCGTGCGAGCATCCCAAACGCCCAAACGGGCAACCGGCCACCCGTTGCGGAGCGCGTCATAAAGGTATAAGATGAAGCGGAGCGCGGCGCGGTGGCGCATGCGCGCGCCGGCTCACCGGCACAGCGTCGGCGGGAAGGCGCGAGAACCAGGCAGACGAGGCACGGACAGGGGGAGACACCTTGGTAACTGGGCACGACAAGGGCGCGTCTGGGGCGGGGAGTCAAGACGCCACGACGCCCGCTCATCGCGGAACCAATCCCGCCACGGCAACGGCGCGCCACGACACAGCGGGCGGCGCGCACCCCGAGCAAACGGGCATTCTGTCGCAGGTCTCGCTCTTCTCCGGCCTCGGCGTTGACGGCCTGCGCGAGCTCGCCGCCGTCGCGCGCCGCCGCACCTTCCGTCCCAATGAGGTGATCTTTCACCGCGACGACCCTGGCCAGGTGCTCTACGTCATCCACACCGGCAAGGTGAAAATCTACATCACCAGTCCTGATGGGCAGGAAGTGTCGCTCGCCGTCTTCGGGCCGGGCGACTACTTCGGTGAATTGGCGCTGCTGGATGGGCAGCCGCGTTCGGCCAGCGCCATCGCCATCGAGCCGGTGGAGGCCTTCGCCTTGCAACGCAACGACTTCATCAGCGCCGTCATGCGCGACCCGCGCATCGCCATCGAAGTCATGCACGTGCTCTCGCGCCGCCTGCGCCACACCGACGCCATGATCGAAGATCTGCTGTTCCTCGATGTCCATGGGCGCGTGGCAAAAAAGTTGCTCGACCTCGCTGAGACGCACGGCTCACGCACGCCGGAGGGCATTCGCATCGAGATGCGCCTGACACAGGGGGAGCTTGCGGCGATGGTCGGCGCGTCGCGCGAGAGCGTCAACAAGGTGATGGGCTACTTCAC
>DATEGV010000350.1:0-13922 GCA_035279925.1 Ktedonobacterales bacterium
GAACGCGAACGTCACGATGGGCTGATTTGTCTGCGAATCGAGGCCGGCGGCAATTGAGCCGGTGTTGAGCTGCTGCCCACGGAAGACGACATGGTATGAGCCGGAGGGGCATGTGGTCACACTGGTGGGGCAGATCGTCACCGCTTGGCCGACTGGAATCTGCGTCGAGCCGGTGTCAATGATGTTCATCTGGCCGGTGGTGCCCAGCAACGACAGCGCCTGCTGATCGTCCTTGAGGCCCGGTAGCTGGACCAGGATGAGCGGTGTGCCGCCGGAGCTTTGCTCGCGCACGGTCGCGTCGTTGACGGCGAGACCGCCGGCGATACGCTGCTGCACGTTGGCGATCACCGCGCTCATCGCGGAGCTGATGTCACAGTGAGGTGTATCGGACGGACATTTCGGTGTCAGAATGAGCTGAATGCCACCCTGCAGGTCCAGACCCTGTCTCACATCCAGGCTGTTCTTGTAGCCGCCAATGTCAATGCTTGGCTTCGTCCCGAAGCCGAAGTCAACAAAGAACGCGCCCACGCCCAGCAACAAGATGAACAGGAGGAAGTTGATTGTGCGACGACGCATGAAGAAGCGTTCCCCCTCGCTACTCGTCCTGGGCGCCGGCCGCCGCAGCCCAACCACCACACGCCAGCCCAGGTCGCGCTTCCCCTCGCGTCGCGCATGGTCGCGCCAAGCGGGAAGCATCGCGGATATTTCAGGACGATATCAGGGGCAGTATAGCCGACGGCGCCAGATGTGTCAATTCGATCAGGACGGAGCCCAGACCGGAAATGAAGCGGACTGACGGCGACTCACCACTGCCCCCGCCGAGAGATACGCGCGCCGGATACCGCACCTTCTAGACGCGCGAACGCGGCCCATGGCAACGGGCGCCGGATGAGAATCCTCTCACACGATCTTGCCTGGGTTGAGGATGCCATCGGGATCGAAGAGCTCCTTCAGACGGCGCATCCAATCCAGCGCGGCGCCATGCTCCTCCGCCATGAACTTCTTCTTCGTTAGACCCACGCCGTGCTCGCCTGTCGCCGTCCCGCCCAGCGCCAGCGCCCGGCGCACCAGCCGCTCCGACAGCTCCTCCGCGTGGTGGTATTCGCCCGGCAGCGTCGCCACCAGCGTGTGGAAGTTGCCGTCGCCGACGTGGCCCACGATGCCGCCGTCCAGCCGCATCCGCGCCATCTGCTCCTGGGTGTACGCCACAAGCTCGGTGACATGCGAGATCGGCACGGCCACGTCGGTGATGGTGTAGGTGCGGCCGGGGAAGAGATTGACCATCGCCCAGTAGATGTGGTGGCGCGCCTCCCATTGCGCGGTGCGTTCCTCCGGGGAGCGGGCGAGATCCACCTCGACGGCTCCGGCGTCGCGCATGATCTCTTCGGCGACACGCGACTCCTCGGCGATTGCGGAGGCTGTGGAGGAGTGGAACTCGAGGAAGAGCGCCGGCTGCTCGCGGTAGCTGCGTCCCAGATGCCGGTTGATCGCGCGGATGCCGTTCTCGTCCATCAACTCGATGCGCGCCACCGGCAGCGCGTTCGCCATGATGGCGTAGGCCGCCTGCGCCGCCTCGGTTAACCCTGGGAAGAAAACCCGCAGCGTATGGACATGCTCCGGAACGGGGTGCAGCCGCAGCGTGAGCCGCGTGATGACGCCGAGTGTGCCGCCGGAGCCGATGAAGAGGTCTTTCAGGTCGTAGCCGCTGCTCGTCTTGCGCACGGCGCGTCCAAGCTGGAGCGTCTCGCCGTTGGCGAGGATGACCTCGAGCGCGGCGACGTTCTGGCGCATGCCGCCGTAGCGCACGGTCGTCGTGCCGCTGGCGTTGGTCGCGGCCATCCCGCCAAGCGAGGCGTTGGCGCCGGGGTCCACCGGGAAGAACAGCCCCGTGTGGCGCAGCGCCGTATTCAATGCCTCGCGTGTGACGCCCGGCTCGACCTCGACCAGGAAGTCGTCGGGGTGGATGGCGAGCACGCGGTTCATGCGGCTGAGATCGAGGCTTAGGGCAGGTCCGAGCGGGACAAGTTGTCCCTCGAAGCTGGTGCCGGAGCCAAAGGGGATCACTGGCGTCCGCGTCTCCCGCGCCCAGGCGAGCGCCGCCCGCACGTCCTCCGCGTCCTCCGCGAAGATGACGGCCAGGGGAGGCCGCGCCTGAGGGTAGTTCTCGTCGTGGCCGTGCGTCTCGAGCTCGGAGGCGCTGACGCTCACCTTGCCGTCGCCCAACGCCGCCCGCAATAGCTCGATGATTTCATTGGTCATGTTCGCCTGCCCTCCCGCACCCGATCGCGCGTCTCGTGTGGGGTATTGTACGGCATGAAGTTCGCATACCCGCGGTCATCTCACCGCGACCGGACGTCGCGTCCACAGTCGAGGCGCCACGTACACATCATGGCTCGGACACGCTGGGCGCACCGGGTACTCGCCTCGGAAACTTGCTCTACAGTGTGTTATTTGCGTCGCTATGACGAAGGATCTCGTCAACGACGCGCGCGAGCGGCGCGGTGGCGTCTATCACGATTCCGCCTTGCGGAATGTCTTCTTTCGTGTGATGCAATCGCGCAATCAGTTCCCGTTCCGCTGGTTTTGCGCCCCAGTCAGTTCGGTCCAGCGCCACTCTCTCATCAATCCGCCGGAGACAGGTGTCCAGATCAACATCAAGGACAAACACGCCGTCAAATAACGCGATGAATGTTGCGAAATTCCTCGAACCCCCGCAGAAAAAGGTGACCGCCTCATCCTGATTGGCGACGAATGCTCGTACTTTCTCTACATCCCAAAGGGGGCTGTGCGTACGATTTTCCGTCGGTGTGCCGGTTTCCGGATCGCGTTGATACCTTAGTTCGCGGTCACCATGAATCGCCTGGTAGCCGCGCCGCCCCAACTCAGTGCATACCGCCGTTTTGCCGGACCCGGAAACGCCTTCAATCAGATAATTTCTCCTGCCCATGGCTCGATGACACCCCTTTCGCGTCGTGCGATTCGCTACACACCTGCCAGCAACTACGCAAGGTTTGTGTTGTCATTGCAGGTACCGTGACTTACCGAACAGTACAAGCTGTATCCGACTCGCAGACGTTGGACGAACGGTCCGTGCGAAAGGCACTCGAACACGCCGGCATGAAAAGCTCGATACGATCTCCCCCAACGTGTTCTCCGATCCCGAGGTGTCCGCAACAAATAGGCTGCGAATCGAGGCTTCGGGTCGCTTGTCGCAACCATGACGCGGATTCCACCCGTAGAGGAGAGCCTTCGACACTACTCGCTCGCATGGTACAATGCCAACACAGGAGGTTCGCACATATGAGCCACGCCGTGATGATACCTGATGAACTGTACCGCGCCATCGAGGAGTACGCCGCGCGCCGGGGCGAGACCGCCGAGGCGGCCATTCGCACGTGGGCGGAGAGCCTTTACACCCAGAACCACGTAGATGAGGCCGACGAGAACGGCAACTACGTTTACGACCCAGCCGACGATCCGCTTGCCGCATTTTTGGGTAAAGGCGAATTGACCAGCCCGGACGCGATTCGACGACACGATGACGCCATCGCGGAAGAGGCTTTGGATGCCCATCAGGAGTAGCAAGCTGCCCACCGATCATCACTTCGTCCAGGCGGGCTTCCTCCGTGTTCCCGCATAGTATTGCCGTTCTGACATAATGGCCATAGACGTATTGCCCCAACTCACCCGGAGGACACATGGCCACCGCGACGCACATCATCCAATGGATTGCCTTTGTCGCCGGCCTCGCGCTGGTGCTGACCACCGCCAAGAGCGTCGTCAATACGGTTATTCTTCCGCGCTCCGTCTCCTCCAGAATCACCTACCGCGTCTGGCTGGTCATGCACAATACGTTCATGGCCGTCGTCCGCCGCATGCGCCGCTACGAATCGAAGGATAGGCTACTCGCGTATGCCTCGCCCATCACCCTCATCGCAATCCTTGTCATCTGGCTACTGTTGTTCCTGGTCGGCTACGCGCTTATGTTCTGGCCGCTCGTCCATGATTTTGGTCTCGCTCTGCGCCTCAGTGGCTCCTCCATCTTCACACTAGGTGTCTACTCCTCCGGCCTCACCGGCCCGATCGTTCTCGAATATCTGGCCGCCGCCACCGGCTTGATCGTCGTCGCCCTCCAGATCGGCTATCTGCCCACCATCTACGGCGCGTACAACCGGCGCGAAACGCTCGTCTCCGCCCTCACCGCCCGCTCCGGCTCGCCCTCCTGGGGGCCCGAGATCCTCGCTCGCCACCAGCTCTCGCTCGCCGCCGAGACCTTGCCCGCGCTGTACACCGCCTGGGAAACGCTCGCCGCCGACATCGCCGAAACCCATACGAGCTACCCCTGGCTCATCGAGATGCGGTCGCCCAACCCGCTCAACTCCTGGATCATCAGCCTGCTGGCCGTCATGGATTCGGCCAACCTCTACATCACGCTCTCGCCCGGTCAGGCTCCCGCCTCCTCGCGGCAATGTCTGCGCATGGGGTTCGTTGGCCTGCGCGCCATCGCCAGGGTCGCCACCATTACCGTCAACGACGACCCACGACCCGACGACCCCCTGCAACTCACGTTCGAGCAGTTCGCGTTCGGTGTCGAGCACCTCCGCCGCGTCGGCTTCCCCGTCGAACGCACCGCCGAGGAGGCGTGGCCCGATTTTCGTGGCTGGCGCGTCAACTACGAGGCCGTCGCCTATGCCCTCGCCGACCTGATTCTCGCCGTCCCGGCTCCGTGGTCCGGCAAGCGCACGCATGTCAGCCGCGCGGAGGCCTTCGATGTGCTCAAGAATCGCCCGCGTCACCGCACGCCCAGCGACCCGGAGGGCATGCGCGTGCGCCGCCTGGAGGCCGGCGAATCAATCGTCGGCGAGACAAGTCCGACGGCAGCGGTGGCGCCGGTCGCGGGGGTGTTCGCGGAGACGGACCAAGCGTAGCGCAGAGTCACACAGAGTCACGCAGAGTCACACAGAGTCAGGTGGAGTAACGCAGCGCTTTTGGCGTGTAGGTTATGGCTTCCGGTGGAAGCGGACGGCGAATGAATTCGCGCCCGAATGGCCCGCGGCCGCGAAGTCCGGCCAAGTCGGACTCAGAAGAGACCCAGCTATGTCGCTAACAACTCTATGCCACTCTGTGTGACTCTGTGTGACTCTGTGTGACTCCGCGCAACCCGTACCACCTTCACGGCGTGGCTGTCGCACTGGCGCCGCGCGGCGGGACGAGATCCGTTTGCGGCGTCACCGATAGGATCTCCGGGGCGCGAGGCGACTGGTTGAAATCGAAGTCGGAGGTCAGATCGCCAAGGATTGAAGCGTTTTCGCGCACATCCGGCCGGGGATCGGGCCGCCCGTCGGTCTTGGGATCCAGCCGCTGGCTATTCAGGAAGTCATCTTCGATGAACTTCACGTAGGCGTCGAAACTGAGCGTCTGGTGGTCAATGTAGCCTTTCTTCGCATACGGGCTTATCACGATTCCCGGCACACGTAGCCCGTACCCGTTCTGGTCTACCGTCGGCGGCTGCACGTGATCGTAGAAGCCGCCCCAGTCGTCCCACGTCAGGAAGATCGCCGTACTATCCCACTCTGGGCTCCGCATCACCGCGTTGATGAGGCTCGTCACATACGACTCTCCCGTGCTCACGAGCGCCGGCGGATGTTCGCTATCCTTCCCATTCGGCACAACCCACGAGACGGCGGGCAGCGTGTTGTTCTTCAGCGCCGTATAGAAGTTCTCATACGGCTGGATATTCCCAAGCTGGCCATCCTGCTTCACCGTCGTGAAGCCGGGCAGCGGATTCCAAATGCCCGGCACGTTCGCCTTCTGCGTCACCGGCTGGCAGGAGTACGAGTCGTCCTCGCAGTCCGGCTGCGTTCCCTGATCCAGATAGTAGCCCCAACTGACGTTTTCCTTGTGCATCAGGTACGTCAGATCGGTCCAGGCATAGTTCGTCTCCGTCGCGGCCTTCGCCTTCTTCGCCGGCTTCCCCGGATTCTGTAAGGCGTTGACGCAGCTCGATGGATCGCTGGCGACTGAGCACTGCGCCGACCACTCCGACACCATGAAGAGGTGCGCCGGCAGGCTCCACGAAGCGTTCGGCTCGAACATGTGGTCCTGCAGCACGAAGTCCTGCGCGTACTGCCAGTAGTTCGGGATGTCGGCGGCCGTATGGTAGCCCATCACGTCCGGCTCCAGTCCGCCGGCTGTGCAGTTGGGATCGGTTGACGTTTTGCACGATACTTTGCGACCGGCCTCTTCCTGCGCGATAAAGCCGTTCATCTGGCCGCCGGCGATGTCCGCCGTCGCGTTGTTCTGGCTGTGCGGGCCGCCATGATCGAGGTCCTGCGTGTCATGGAACGGCTTGACGCACTGGTTCGTCGCCGGGTCGTTCACGCAGACTGTCGGCACGCCGTTTTGCGTCGGAATGCCATCGGCTCCGGGAAACGTCCCGAAATATGTGTCGAACGAGCGGTTCTCCTGCATGATCGTGATGACATGCTTGATCTTGTGGATGCCCGTGTCTGACTGTTTCGAGGAGCCGCACGCGCTGTACGCGACGGGAATCCCTACCACCATGCCAAGAATCGCTATGCGTAGCGACCGCTGAGTCCACCTGGACCCGCCGAAGCGCGCCGAAGTCAGCGCCGGTTTCATTCGCGAACCCTCTCACACGTACGCCGTGACGGGCCAACAGCCCTCACGGTGAAAGTGGTAACGCATCCACCTTAGGACGCGCTGAGGATTCGCTAATGGTCAATTACGGAAGCGCGCCACTTGCGAACTGGGGGATGTATCCCTCCACGTTCTGCACATAGCCGGGATTCGGAATGCACCCGCAGTTGTAGATGGCTCCCTGACCGGCGTTGTACGCGCTCAGCGCCAGATCGAGCAGCGTGCTATCGCTGGCGTTTGGACTGAACGGACAGCTCCACTCAGCCGGCGCGCTCAGCGGCAGCGCCTGGTACTGCGGACGCGCTGGATCGTTGAAGACGCCCGCGCAGAAGCTGCCCGCGACGCTCGTATCCGGGTAGGGCAACGGCGGCGCATGTGTGAAGTAGTAGTATTCGCTGCTCCCGTTGGCAGGTTTGCCTGCCGTTCCGCCGTACGGGCCGCCGAAGTCGTAATAGCATTGAAGATATTTGACGATCTTCGCCCCCAGGTCGGCGTTTCCCGCCAGTGTGTGAATGTCGTCGCTGGTCGCGCCGAAGCCGCAGGCTCCGAAGCTCAAGCCATTGAAGTAATCGGCGTAGTAGTACTGTATCTGCAACAGGCCGACGCCGCCGTCGCAGGACGTGACATCCTCGTGCCATTTGCTCTCCTGCCAGGCGACCGCGCGCAACAGGTTCGCCGGGAGTCCGTACTTCGCGGCGGCGGTGTCAAGCGCGGCGGCGATCTGCGTCGTGGTGGGATTGTTACCGACATAGTACGGGCATGTCACGCACCCGCTGGAGGTTGCCGTCGGCGGCGGTGGCGTGCTGGTCGGCGGTGGCGTCGCGGTGGGACCGCTTGTCGCCGTGCCAGTGGCCGGTGATGTGGCCGTTGCCGTTGCCGTTGCCGTTGGCGCGGGAGCCGGGGTCGGTGTGGGGCAGAAGCTGGCAGTCGGTGTGACCACTGGCGGGGTCGGCGTGGCTGGAGGCGGCGGTGGTGGCAGGATAATCTTCGTCGGCGGTGGGGCGACGGCGGTCGGCGCGGCGTGCGTGCTGGTTGGGCGGGGCGACGCGGTCGCTTCCAGCGTGGCCGTGCTGGTCGGCTGTGTCGGCGTCTGCGCGTGCGCTGTTTTCTGTGGCCCCGCGTTCATCCCGCTGAAAAGCAGCAACGTCCCCATCAGGAGCAGCAGGATCACCGCCAGGCTGCCAACCGTCAACCAGAACCGTTGCTTGTCTCGTCTCGCGCTCCGAACTCCGTCCCAGAGACCGATCACAAATCGCCGCAGGGTCTCCATCCGCATCCCCACCCCAACTCCAAGCGCGACGCGACGCACCGGTTAGCGCCGCAGCCGCCACGGCACATCATGCCGGAATTCGGGCGCCGCTGTCAATCCACAGGGGACGGGTAAAATCTCGCCCGCGTACCCCGCCTCCCGGCACGCGCTGTGCTGCAAAGCGCCCAACAGGACAGGGCGCCACTCGCGATGCTTGCGAGCCTCGGCTATCAGGAAAGCGAGCGTCACGATGTACACGAATCAGGCCGCCATCCCGGGTGAACCCGCCAGCCCCGGCCTCGGCTGCGACCATCTCCCCGGGGCAGCGTCCGCCGCGAACTGCCGGTATCTGCGCGTCCTCGAACGGATGACGCTCTGCCTGGCCCGCGCCAGAGACGCCCATCTCGCTCAAAGCGTCGAGCGTTCGCTGCTGGGCGAGATCTGGCAACTTCAGGCGGAACTGTTCACCGCGCTCGACCACTGCCCCAACGCGCGTGTTTATCAGGTGACGACGCTCTACTCCTGCGCCAACGTCCAGGAGCGCGCCCACTAGCCCTCGCGCAGTCCCGTGATGGCCCGCGCCAGCCGATCAATATCCTCCTCGGAGTTATAGAAGCCCGTGGAGACGCGGTTCACCTGCGGAAACGGCGTGTGCCGAATCATCACGCCGCCCTCCGCCAACCGGGCGGTAACATCCGCCGGGGCAATCCCGTCCACGCTGAAGTGGACCAGCCCAGCCATGTTATCCTCCGGCGAGTACATGCTGACGCCGGGCAGCGCCGCCAGCGTGTCATAGCAGAGCCGGCCAAGCCGCGCGATGCGCTGGTGCGCCCACTCCCAACCGACGGACGCTTCGATCCAGTTGAGGCTCGCGCGCAGCGCAGCGACCGATGGCGGGTAGATCGTCGCCGCTTCGTATCGTTGCGCGCTTGGTGTCGGCACGAAGTAGCCGTCGTGATCGCTGGCCGCGAACGCCGGGTAGCCCGCATAGGTCTGGTGGATGTCGCCGAGTCGGTCGCGCCGGACGAAGAGCGCGCCCGTTCCGTCGGGTCCGCAGAGCCACTTCTGGCCGGAGCAGGCGTAGGCGTCCACGCCAAGTTCGTAGACATTGGCGGGTACCATCCCACCGGACTGCGCGGCGTCGCAGATCATCAGCGCGCCAGCCGCGTGCGCAAGATCGGAGAGCGCCCGCATCGGCAGGACCATGCCGGAGGTCCACGAGACGTGCGAGAGCATCACTGCTCGCGTCCGCGTCGTCAGGCCGGACCGCAGCTCCTCGACCGGGTCCACGTCTGGGGCGCCGATGCGTGTCATGCGAAGCTTGACGCCGTAACGGTGGGCAATCACATAGAGGGGATGCAGTCCGCCAGGATGCTCCGTGCTGGAGGTGATGACTTCGTCGCCCGGCTGCCAGCGGAGTCCGAGCAGCGCAATGTTCATGCCCTCCGTCGTGTTGTGCGTGAGCGCGATCTCTTCATCGGCGCAGCCAAGGAGACTGGCGACTCCGGCTCGCACGCCCCGCATCGTCGCGAACATGTGCTCGAACTTCGCCATCCCCACGCGCCCGGCCTCGAAATCGCTCGTCGCGCCCTCGAGCAGCGCGTCGTAGGCGACTCGTGGCAATGGGCCGTTGGTGCCGGTGTTCAGGTACACGCACTTCTCAACAGCGGGCATCGCCGCGCGGATCGCCGCGATCTTCTCCTGGTCGCCGATGTTCGTCGGCACGCCGGCCACGTCTACTCCCATCGTCCGCACTCCTCATTGCTCCCCCGCTCCCGCACGGAGCAGGGTCTCGTTGACTGGTCACTCACACTACGATTGGTCATTGAGTGAGATAATCATCTGTGGCTTCTCGATCTCATGGTCATCGCGGATGGAGATGACCGCCGTGCCGATGGCGAAGAACTCGATCACGTGGGCGTCCCAGCCATAGCGGCCCTCGTCTATGCGCGCCCCGACGATGCCATCCGCGCCGGCCTGTTCCGCCTCGTACTGCATGCGTTCCATCGCCAGCTCGCGAGCGTCGTAGAGCGCCTGGGTATAGTTCGCCATCTCGATATTCTGCCCGGAGATCTGGGAGAACCAGCTGCGTAGCGAGCTGACGCCGACATGATACACGCAGGTGCCCATCACGAGCTGCACGGGCCGGTAGCCCGCCGAGAGCAGCGTGCGGAAATCTTGCCCGGAGAGGTCGCTGGTGAAGGGCTTGCCCTGCGGCGTGCGATAACTCCCCTCGTGGCGCGCTTTGACGGCCGTGCCAATGGCCTTGAACTCAGCGAGGTTCTGGCCCCAAGCGTACTGCTTCACCTCCAGGCGCACGCCGACGATCCCGTCGCCGGCCAGCGCGTCCGCCTCAGCCTCCATCCGGCTCATCGCCAGCTCGCGCGCTGAGTACATGGCCTGAGTCAGGACGTTCATCTCCTGGCTCTGGACCATGTTCGCGTACTGGAAGCCGATATGGTAGATGGAAGTGCCCATCACCAGCCCGATAGGATCGAAGCCGGTCTCCTTGACGAGCAGAAACTCGTTGACACTCAGATCGCTGGTGAAGAGGCGCTTGCCGCCGTGTTTAGTCTGTTGGAGGCGCTCCAGCGCGCGCTGAGGCAGTTGATCGCCGGGGGGATTCTTTGCCATCGGACCTGTGTCTCCCTTTCCTGGTGGGTGCGCGGCGCGCGAGGCTCCACGCGGACTTGCGCGCCTGCGATGGCGGCGCGGAATGTGTTAGGTGAGTAGGCGCATCACGGCGGCGCGCTCCCGCTGGTCGGTCGCCGCAAGCTCGGCGAGCGCGGTGGTCAGCGCGTCTATCCAGGTGTCAAGCGCCAGTGGCTCGCTCTTGAGCGCGATGCCGCGCACCGTGTGCGTGCGCTCGGCGATCGGGCGGCCATGCTCGAACCGCACGGCAAAGCGCCACGGCTCAAGCTCGACGACGACTCCCTGCGCGGGACCGTGACGCAGCACGCCGGCGCGTTGCACCGTGACGCGATTGGGAAGCGCCGCCATCAGCTTCTCCGCCAGCACCGGCACAAA
The DNA here is from genome assembly GCA_035279925.1 of Ktedonobacterales bacterium. Taxonomy (GTDB): domain Bacteria; phylum Chloroflexota; class Ktedonobacteria; order Ktedonobacterales; family JADMIN01; genus DATEGV01. The sequence goes on from DATEGV010000350.1 coordinate 10,937, forward strand.
TGTGGACATGTCCGAGGCGTTGGCGCGCAGCGAGGCCGCCAGCAGATCGAAGGTGCGGTCGTCCGGCGTCACCTCATCCACTCCCGCGCTCCTCTCGTTCACCGATCCCTACAGATAATACTGGAACGCGGCGAGCCTGCCGTCAAGATGAGCGAGACGACGCCGCTGAATCTAGCGCACTTCCATGCTGGAGTAGAAACATCCGCCGCCGCACATTCGTCTGCCGAGTTGTCTATGAAGGCGCACCCAGAGGGGCGGAGTCACGCACGCGGAAGCTATAGATGAATACCACGAGCCCAACCAGGATAGGTCCCCCAAGCGCGAGCGCGGGCGCCCATGTGCTGGCGAGCGCATTCCTCGTGTCTTGACTGACCTGACCTGAGAGCATTCCAACGACTGGTATGCCGACAAGCGGGATGAGGGTGGCGACGATCACGGCGAGCAGCCATGCGAACTGACGCTGTGTCGCGCTCGTGACGATGCCTATGATGGCGGTGGCGAGCGCGCACAGAATGCCCAACGCAATGAACCCGAAGCCGGGGAGAATAAGTGGACTCATGTCGCCGCCGGTCTGGCCGGTGGCAATGACGAACGCTACGCCGATCGGCATACAAAGAATTGTCAGCGCCGAGAAAATGCGCAACGTGACTCGCATGTGAGCCTCCCGCATGGTGGCTCGCCGGCGCCCAGAGCGCTCGCATTCACTGTCCAGGCGCGTCGAGCGGTGTCATCGCTCCCCGGGACATCTATCTAGGGAGCGGTGACGTGTACACGGCAAGATTGCATAGCGAAGGCCGACGCGGACGTTCGCTCGTTTCAGAGACCACGTGCATAGTAACACCGCGCGGCTGGAAAAGCCCGTTGCTGTAGGGAAGGCGATATCGTGCGCGCTCCATACCACATCCGCGAGCGGCGCGATACCCGCCGCTACAGCAGCGCGGGTGAGGCGGCCTCACCGATCATCTCAATGTCCACCGGGCGCGGCGGCATCGTCGGCGTCTGACCCAGCCATACCTGCACATCGAAGGGCGGCTCGCCCTCCGGCGGCGTCAGTCGAGTGTACGTTCCGTCGGCGCGCAGACGGCGCGCGTTCGCGGTGTCGCGCAGGTACGCGGGCAGGAGTTCGTCCGTGATAAACGTCTGTTGCGCCGGGTCCACGATAGGGAACACCACCTCGACGCGATGATCCAGGTTGCGCGGCATCAGATCGGCGCTGCCCACCAGGACCTCGCCGCCATGCGCGAAGTAGTAGATGCGGCTGTGCTCCAGATAGCGACCGACCAGGCTGACGACACGAATGTTCTCACTCACGCCCTCGATGCCTGGACGCAGGCAGCACATACCGCGCACGATCAGGTCCACCTGCACGCCCGCCTGCGAGGCGCGATACAGCGCGCGGATAAACTCCATGTCCACCAGCGCGTTGGTCTTGAAGATCAGGCGGCCGTGACCAGTCAGCTTGTGCGCCTCGATCTCGCGTTCGATCCGGGAGAGCAGGCCGGCGCGCAGCGTCGTCGGCGCGACCAGCAGATCCTGGTATGTGAGGTTGCGCGCATAGCCGGTCAGCGCATTGAAGAGCTGCGACACGTCCCGCGTGATCTCCGGGCGGCAGGTAAGCAGCGCGAGGTCTTCGTAGACGCGGGCGGTCGTGGCGTTATAGTTGCCGGTGCCCAGATGCACGTACCGTTGCAAACCGGTCGCCTCGCGGCGCACCACCAGGGCCACCTTCGCGTGCGTCTTCAGCTCCACCTGGCCGTAGACGACGTGGACGCCGGCGCGCTCGAGCATCCGCGCCCACTCGATGTTGTTCTCCTCATCGAAGCGCGCCTTCAGTTCCACGAGCACCGCGACCTGCTTGCCGCGATCGTTCGCTTCCAGCAGCGCGTTGACGATGGCCGAGTTGCGCCCGACACGGTAGAGCGTCTGCTTGATCGCGAGCACGTTGGGGTCGGTTGCGGCGGTCTGGATAAACTCCGCGACGGTGCTGAACGTGTCGTAGGGATGATGCAGCAGCAGGTCGCCACGCCGAATCGCCGTGAACAGATCGGGCGCGCGACGAATCTCCGCCGGCACGCGCGCCACCAGCGGAGCGTCCTTCAGGTCAGGGCGATCTACATCCATCAACTCGACAAGGTCGCCAAGGGTCAACGGGCCAGCCTGTTCGAGCACCGCGCGCGGCTCGATCTCCAGATTTTCCAACAACAGGTCACGCACGGCCAGCGGCATGCCTTCCTGGATGAGCAGCATCACCGCGGAGCCGAAGCGGCGCTGGCGCACCCCCTGTTCGACGGTGTCCAACAGGTCGCCGGCCTCGTCGCTCTGTATCTCCACGTCGGCGTCGCGTAGCACACGGAACGGGTAGGACGCCACCACCTCGACGCCGGGAAAGAGCAGATCCAGGTGCGCGGCGATCACCTGGTCCAGCCAGATGAACGCCGAGCGCGGCCCCGCGTGGCGGCCGGAGCCGGCGCGTTCTCCGTGCGCGGCGGGCAGGGGGGCGAGGCTGCGCAGAGTGGCCGGCACTTTCACGCGGGCAAAGAGTTCGCCCGCTTTCGGGTCGCGCAGGACGACGGCGAGGTTCAGGCTGCGCGTGGAGATGTGGGGGAACGGATGCCCTGGGTCCACGCCGAGCGGCGTGAGCACCGGGAGCACGTCTTCTTCCAGGTAGCGGCGCGCGGCGTCGCGCTGGTGGCGATTCAGGTCGGCGTAGTCCAGAATCTCGATGCCGGCCTCCAGGAGCGCGGGGCGAATATCGGAATGATACGTCTCCATCTGGTCGCGCAGGAGAGCCGCCATCAGCGGGTAAAGCGCGTCGAGTTCCTGGCTGGGCAGCATGCCGTCAGGCCCCGTCGCCGTCGCCTGCGCGGCGACCTGATCGAGCAGTCCGGCGACGCGCACCATGATGAACTCGTCCACCTGGCTGCTCACGAACGAGAGAAACTTCACACGCTCAAGGAGGGGATGCCGCTGCGCTTGCGCCTCCTCC
>DATEGV010000351.1:0-5864 GCA_035279925.1 Ktedonobacterales bacterium
TACGTCCTTCGTTACTTCACTTTGTATATCGTTGCCCGATCTCACTGTGTCTGGTATCGTATTGCATAGGTGAGGGGTGCGCATGCGGTGGCGCGCGGGCACGACGAGACAACCGCGCGGAGCGACCCGCGTCCGGGAGCATGATGATGGCGATAGAAGAGCGGCAACCGGCGCCACACGAGTTCGATGACGCCGCGCTCCGCAAGGCCGTGCGGGAAATCATCCGCGCGGTCGGCGAGGACCCAGATCGCGAGGGCCTACGCGAGACTCCACGGCGCGTCGCGGCGATGTACGCCGAGGTTTTCGCCGGGCTGCGGCTCGATCCCGCCGATGTGCTGCGTGTCGGCTTCGAAGAGGGCCATCAGGAGCTTGTGCTTGTGAAGGATATCCCCTTCTACAGCATGTGCGAGCACCACTTTCTGCCGTTCCACGGCGTCGCCCACGTCGGCTACATCCCCAATGGGCGCGTCGTCGGCCTCTCCAAGCTGGCCCGCGCGCTCGAAATCCTCGCCCGCCGCCCGCAGCTACAGGAGCGCCTCACCAGCCAGCTCGCGGACACGATTATGGAGACAATGGAGCCGGCGGGCGTGGCGGTAGTCATAGCAGCCGAGCATCTCTGTATCTCAATGCGGGGAATCCGCAAACCCGGCAGTCAGACGGTGACGAGCGCGATGCGCGGCGTCTTCCAGCGAAGCGCGGCCACTCGCGCCGAGCTCATGGCGCTCATCAAGGAGTAAGGTCACTCCGCGAGGGCGCGCTGGCGCGGATCGGGCACCCACACGGCGTAGACGATCGCGGCGACCGCGCCGGCAACCGCGGCGATGATGAACACCGGCGTATAGCCCCAGCCGTCGGCCAGTATGCCGCCGAGCGCGGGCGCGCCAATCGCGAAGGGCGCATACGCCACCGAGGCCAGCGCGATGTACGTTGGGCGGCGCACCACCGGCCCGAACTCCGCGATGAACGTAAAGCTGGCCAGATTCCACGACGAGAGGTTCAGGCCCAGCAGCAGGAAGACCAGCGCGTACATCCAGAAGCCGTGGGCGACCAGCGCCGTCAGCGCCGCCAACGTCGCGCAGCCCGTTCCCCAGATGAGCACCGTTCGATGGCCCAGATGATCGCCGATGGCTCCCCAGAGGAAGTTGCCCGCCGTCGTCGCTGTGAGCAGCACCGTGCTTTCGATGCCCACCTGCGGGACGCTCAGGCCGCCCTGCCGTAGCGCCGCCACCGCGAAGAGCGCGCTCGCCATCGTCGCGACGCCCGCGATTCCGTTGGTCGCGAGCAACCGTTGCAGGCCCCGATCACCGCGCAGGACCGCCCAGATCTCATGTCGCTGACGGCGCGCCATCTCCCGCGCCGAGACACGCTCTTCATGCTCGCGCACCACCGACCGCACGATACGCTCAGGCTCGCGACCGAGCGCCAGCAACACGAACGAGACGACGAACGCCGCGAACGTCAGCAGGAAACATAGGGCAAAACTCAACGGCCAGCGCACGTTCTTGATGAGCGCCGCCGCGATGGCCGCGCCGCCGATGCCTAGAATGCCGCCGACGCCGGTCCAGAAGCCGAGGAAGCGCCCGAAGCGTTCCGTCGGAATCGCCCGCGCCACGAGGTCCAGCCAGGCGGGTGTCGTGAGGCCGGAGCCGGCCGTCGCCAGGAGAATCATCAGGAGGAAAATGGTCAGCAGCACGGCGGGATTGGCGTGCGTCAGCCAGAGGGCGCAGATCGCCAGCGCGAGAAAGGGCAGGCGCTCCAGCAGCGTCACCGTGAGGATGAACGGCATGGCGCGGCGGCGGCGCTCCACGAAGCCGGCTACGAGCAGCGGCGGCGCGTACATGCCCAGGGCGCGCACGGCGGGGATGAGCGCCACGGCCTCGTTATCCGAGGTCAGGTGGTGGACGAAGAGCGGTAGCACGGTATAGGCCGAGGAGATGCTCAGGCCGAGGCTGAAGAACGCGATATCCGCGCCCAGCACCGTAAAGTTCCAGCGGGTGTGCGCCACCCCAGCCCGTTCGCCGCGACCAACATCGAGCAGCGCCACCGTACTTCCCCTATCGTATGACGCTCGTCCACCATGTGCGAGACCGAACGTACCCTCACGAGAGCGTATCACGGCCACCCCCCGGTATCAAGGCGACGCGACCAACGCACACGCGCCGCCCGATGGTGTACCATCTTCTCAGCGGGCAACCGTGATTGCCCGTTCTGTACGCGCTCGCTGAGTCGCAGATCAACCGAAGGGAACCATATGCCCGCGCTCACCCTCCTGCGCCGCTGGAAGCTCGACCGCATCTTCTTCTCGCTGATGTACCGCCGTGGCAAGCCGCCCTGGGATACGGGCGTCACACCGCCTGAGCTTATCGAGGCGGTCGAGGGCGCGCACGCTGAAGCGCCTGGAGACGCGCTGGATATTGGCTGCGGCACCGGCACGAACACGCTCTACCTTGCGCGCCACGGCTGGCGGACGGTCGGGATTGACTTCGCGGAGCCGGCGATCCGCCTGGCGAACCGCAAGCTGCGCGAGGCGACCAACCTGCCGGGGTCAGCGCGCTTCGTGCGCATGGACGCAACTCGCCTGGCGAACGTCCGGCCGGACGCGCAGTGCTCCCTGCTGCTCGATCTTGGCTGCTTTCATGGTGTGCCCGTCGAGCGGCGCTCTGAATATGTGCAAGGCGTCGCCCGCTGGGCCGCGCCAAACGCCCTGTTTCTGCTGTACTCGTTTGGCCCGCGCGATATCGGCGGACGCATGGCGGGCATCGCGCCGGACGACGTGCGCTGGGTCTTCGGGCCGTCCTTCAGCGTGGAGCGCGTCGTTGAGGGCACGGACACGGGCCGCGGCATCTCCTCGGCGTGGTACTGGCTGCGCCGGCAATAGTCTTTCTCCACTCTGGCTCTCCCACAGAGTGTGGTGGCGAGCGCATCATTCGTTGACTTCCTGCCCGCTTCATGTTAGAGTATCGCCACTACACTCATCATAGTGCGATACATGTAGCGCGTATTGGCACTTTCGGGTGAAAGTGGCGGGTCTCCTGTATTCCCTCCTTGCTGGACCGCAGGAGAGCCGTCTCCCCGTGTGCCGTTCGGTACCAGTGACTTTAACTTCCTGTCCGCGCGTCTCCGCTCATTCAATCCTGCCATGTCGAGTTAATGAGGCTTCGTAGAAGTCAAGAAAGGTCTGTCCAATGAGAGGCCATCGAGTCCGATTTGCTCTGGCGGGCACACTCGTCGCCGTTGCTGCGCTCTCTCTCGCGACAATTGCGCTTGTAGTGCCTGGTGCGCTTGCCAAGCATGGGTGCAAAGGCGCCTACATAGGGCATCACCACGGATGTTACTCAACAATTCAGGCGGCGGTGAACGCCGCGCAGCCCGGAGACACGATTGTTGTCTCGCCCGGTGTGTATCATGAAGATGTTTCGATCCCGGCAGGCAAGGACGGTTTGAAGCTACTCTCGCAACGAGGCGCAGAGGCAACCACGATCTCCGGACACTCATTGGGCGCCTCAGCGCCCTATAGCGCAGTGGTGGATATCGCGTCGAGTCATGTGACGCTCGGTGGCTCGCACTCTGGATTCACGTTGACTTTCGGCGGCGACGCGACCCTGACGTCACAGACGCAGCTCTTCGGGGTCAACATCGGCGCGAACGGCAATGTGGGCAACGTCGAGGGTACCCTGGTCGCCGGCAATGTGATTCGCAACCTCGCTTCCACTGGCTCGCCGCTCCCACAATTTGGCCGGGTGGTGGGCGTGGCCGTCACTGAGAGTGACAACACCATCATCACCTCGAACACCCTGCGCGACATCGCCTTTGTGACCGCGGCCAGCACGACTGACGTGTACGACTACGCGGTGCTCTTCTACGGCCCAAATACGAACGCGGTGGTCACAAAAAACACGATTCGAGGACTCCGCGAAACCGGCGGCGCGTGTCCTGGCACAGGGGCGCTCGCCATCGCGCTGAATGATAACTTGAACGGCGGCGTGATCTCAAAGAACGACGTGGCCGAGGTTACGGGCAACTGTCTCGCGGTCGGCATCAGTACGAGCGCGCACAACGGAACGGTCACTATCACGGATAATCGCGTTTCTTCCGTGACAAGCGCCGCTAATTATGGGGCCGCCCTCGCCTTGAAGCCGAGCGGAGCGTCCGTCAATGTCTCAGGAAATGAACTACGCGCAAGCGTCTCGGGTATCGCGGTGTCCCTGCCGTTGGGGGTGACATCGGTGATCCAGGAGAACGATATCAAGGGCAATGGTGTCGGGCTGTACAACGCCTCGGGCGCGTTGGTCAACGCCACGAAAAACTGGTGGGGCTGCGCAACGGGTCCGAATACCGCAGGCTGCGACACAATTGTGAATATTCCACCCAGCACGACTGCCTCCTCGCCGTATCTTCGCACGCCCGTTCACCGTGAATAAGGCATAACCGGTCCGATTGAGAGGTTGACGTTTGAGTTGTCCTCATCCCCTGTCCCCGCGCTGCGCTCTGGCGGCGGCTGCGCAACGCCGGGCGTTGCTCCTCGCAGTGATGCTGCTCGCGCCGTCGTGACTCTCCGCGCAGGCGAGGCGGAACCCGGCCCGACCGGCGCGTCGCCGGCTCCCCTTCCCTCCGCGGAGGGAAAGGGTGGGGGATGAGGCGACCTGGCAATGTGTGACGCGCTTCACTTGACGAGCATGAATGCTCCCCGTATGCTAAGCGTCGCGCTGGCCGATGGGCGCCGGCGAGTCTGACGGCAGAGGGGGGCGATGATGCGACGTAACGGAAGCTCATGGGCGCGTGCGCTGATCGCGCTGGCGCTCTGCGTGATCGCGGGATTGGCGGGCTGCGGGGCGTCTACCAAGGCGATATCGAACAATCCGCGGGCTTCGGCGGCAACCTCTAGCGCGAGACTGGCCACGCCGACGCAGACGCTCGCCGTCGCCACCGACACCCCGGTTCCGACGGCCTACCCCACGCCGATCAGCCAGGTGGTGTTCGCCTGTCCCGCCGTCTCCGATGGCACGAACAAGACCTTCACCGACAGCGCCACCGGCTTCAGCTTCTCCTATCCCGCGTCGTGGACGGAGACGCAGTGCCAGCGCACCGTGCAGGGTGACGGCACGGTAGACCTCAACATCGGCCAGGTCTTCAACGTCGCCGTCATCCCGCGCACCGGCATGGACGCCGCGGCGTGGGTGCAGACGCAGGTGACGGTCGGAACAGGTGAGACGGCCACCACGACGCCGATCACCGTCAAGCAGGCGATGGAGGCGTACCAGATCACCGACAACATCGGGCCGACCACGCCCGATAACCGACCGCTGCTCCAGGCCGGCTTCATCATCATGGGCAGTCGGAGCTTGTATGTGATCTACACGTTGATTGCTCAGACGAACATGCAGGACACACTGATCAACGTGCCTCCGCTGCAAATCGTGCAGACCGTGTCGGTCAAGACGGACTGATGGAGGCGGTCGGGTGATCCTATAGCTCCGACGCCACCGCTTCATCCGAGAGGGACGGCCCGAAGTCGTCCTCGTCCTCGTCCTCGTCGTCCAGCGGCGGCTCCGGGGGCGGCGTCATCACCACCGCCGTGACGCGCGCGACGAACGCCTCCGCCTCGGGCGCGTCGGCAAGGTCACGCGGGAGCCGGAAGAAGGCGCGCTCGTCGTCGTCGCTATGGTGATGGATCCAGCGCGCGATGATGTTGATCTGGTCCACCTCTTCCTTGCCCACCCGCGTCGGTGGCGCGCCCAGCGTGGCCGCCTCGCCCACCAGCTCGCGCAGCGCCCCCGCCACCGCGACAGCCTCCGTCGCGGCGCGTCGCTGCCCCGCCAGCCGGCCATGCCGCACGAGATACAGCTCCGTCTGCTCCGGCTCCG
>DATEGV010000352.1:0-8382 GCA_035279925.1 Ktedonobacterales bacterium
CACGTTCCCCCACCGGCGGCGACGGCGCGCGAGCCGGTCGCGATGCCCTCCCACTCGGCGCGACCCGGCTCGTTGAAGTGCAGATGCGCGTCTATCACGCCGGGCAAGATATGGAGGCCGGTCGCGTCTATCTCCTCGGTCGCGCCGCCCGCAAGCTCCGGCTCAATGGCGGCGATTTCGCCCGCCGCGACGCCGATATCGGCCTGGCGTTCACCGTCCTCCGTCACCAGCGCGCCGTTGCGGATGATGAGATCGTAGGCGGTCATGGCCGGCCTCGCTCGGCGGCGAGCAGCGCGACAAAGCGCGAGAGGACATCCAGCGCGACGGCCACATCGCCCTCGGTGACGGCTTCGAGTGGGCTGTGGCTGATTCCGCCCGCGCAGCGCACGAAGAGCATCGCCACGCCCGTCATGCCCGCCATAATGGCGGCGTCATGCCCCGCGCCGCTGGGCAGCCTATGGACGGGGTAGCTCACTTCAGTAACAGCCGTGGCCAGCAGGCCCGCGAGCCGCTCGTCACAGGGAACCGCCCGCGTGGATTGAAGCGCGTCCCACGCCACTTGCGCGCCACGCCGCCCGCCGATTGCCTCGGCGCTCTTCCGCAACCGCGCGCACGCCGCCTCGCGCAGCCCGTCCTCTGGATGACGCACGTCCAGGCTGAGCGTCGCCTGGCCGGGGATGACGTTGCTGGCGCCGGGATAGACCGCCAGTTGCCCGACGGTGGCGACCAACCCCTCCGTCTCGCGCGCCAGCGACTCGACCGCCAGCGTGAACTCGGCGGCGGCGCAGAGCGCGTCATGGCGCAGCGCGACCGGCACGGTTCCGGCATGCCCCGCCGTCCCGCTAAATCCAACGTCGAAGCGGCTCTGCCCCTGGATCGCCGTGACGATGCCCACCGGCAGGCCCTGCGCTTCCAGCACGGGACCTTGCTCGATGTGCGTCTCGATGTAGCCCAGCAGCCCAGAGCGGTCGCGCCGGTCACCCGCCAACATGTCTGGATCGCCGCCGGCCGCACGGATGGCCTCCGCGAGGGGCGCGCCGTCGGGATCGGTCAGCGCCAGCGTCGCGTTATCGAGCGTTCCCGCGACGACCGAGCTCCCCAGATACGCGGTGTGGAAGCGCAGCCCCTCCTCATCGGCGAAGCCGTACACCTCGATATGGAATGGCAGCGCGCGGCCCTCACGCCGCAAGCGCGCCACGCACGCCGTCGCCAGCAGGACGCCCAGCATCCCGTCATACTTCCCCGCGTCGCGCACGGTGTCGAGATGCGAGCCCAGCAGCAGCGTCGGCGCGTTCTCATCCGGGCAGGCGAACCGACCGATGAGGTTGCCGGCGTTGTCGAAGCGCGTGGTCATGCCGGCCGCGCGCATCCACTCGGCCACCTGCTCGCCCGCTGCCCGCAGCGCCCGCGTGGCGAAGCGGCGCGTCAGCCGGTCTGGCTCCTCGCTGTAGCCGGCCAGTGTGTCACACTGTGCCAGGATGGTCGGGGCGTCGGACATAGAATCTCAACTCCCACGATACGTCGAGTAGGCCCACGGCGAGACGAGCAGCGGCACGTGATAGTGCGCCTCCGCGTCCGCGATGCCGAAGCGCACCGGCACAAGATCCAGAAATGGCGGCTCGGCCAGTTGCGCGCCGCGCGCGGCGTAGTACGCGCCCACCGCGAAGACGAGCTCGTACACCCCGACGCGCATCTCCGCGTCCGCCAGCAGCGGCTCGTCCGGCCGGCCATCCGCGTTCGTGACGGCGGCCCGGAGCGGCGTGCGCGCCTCGCCTTCGACGCGCCACAGTTCCACGGCAAGCCCCGCCGCCGGAGTCCCGTGCGCGGTGTCGAGCGCGTGCGTCGTCAGCTTGCCGGGCATCGTGTCACTCCCTCTGGATGGTCAGCTTTATGACGCCGAACGCCGGGAAGGGATCGCTGTACACCTTGACCTTCGCGTCGCTCGCGGAGATGGCGACGGGATCGCGCGTCCGGTTCTGCGCCTCAAACGACACCGTCGCGAGTCGCGGGAAGCGCGCCAGCAGCCGCGTGCCGATCTCGTGCGTGAGGTGCTGTATGGACTCGCTCACGAAGCCGTCAAACACCGTCGCCACGAAGTCGCGTATCTGCTCGCTCGGCGCGTAGTGGCTGTGCGATGCGTCCAGCATCTCCACGGCGTCCGTATACGTCCAGAACACGTCCATATAGACGTAGAGCGGGCGATCCACCCGCTCCGGCAGCGTCGTGTAGTCGTCGCGCACGAAATGCGTGAAGGCGCTACCGGTGATCTTGAGCAGTTGCAGGCCGGCGCGCCCGCAGCGATGCTCCGTCAAGACGCCGCTGTCCGCCTCGTCGCGCTCGAACCGCAGCGACGCCAACCCGTAGTCGTCATGCGAGCGGTGGAAGAGCGCCGCGCTCGCCATGAACCCGCCCGCGCCGTCCGGGACCGTCGCCGCCGTGAACGGAAGCTCGCGCCCCGTCACGCGCAGGGCCTGCATCTGCTCGTAGCGCGCGAGCAGCCCCGTCCCAAGCGAATGCAGCAGCTCCTCGAGCGTTGCGCCGGTGAAGTCGAGCGCGTGGCGCAGGATGTAGTTCTTCATGCTGTCGGTAGCGACGACCTGTGAGTTGTCGCCAGCGGTGTATGCCGGTAGGAAGTTGTCGCCGAAGACCTCGACATCTATCTCCGCCGCCAGCACGTTATTGGAGCGACCGGTGAATGGCGACTCCGGAATCGGCGTGACACCGGTGAGGGGCGCCGCGTAGACGCGGTAGAGCGGCACGCTGAACTTGCCATAGCTGATGTCGTATTTCATGGCGCCTCCTCGTCGCGCACGGTGTCGGCGAGCCGCAGCGCGCAGATTTTAGCGATCTCGTCCAGCGCCGTCGCAATCTCGGCGTCGCGTGTCTGCGGCAGACGCGCCGCGAACCCCGCCAGAATCGTCGCTTTGCTGTTCTCGCGGGCGCAGATCACGAAGGGGAAGCCGAAACGCGCCTGGTATTCGACGTTCAGCCGCTGGAACGTCGCAACCTCATCCGGCGAGAGGCGATCCAGGCCGGCGGACGCCTGCTCCGCTTGCGACGCCTTCCCCAGCGTCCCCGTCAGCGCGGCGCGTCCCACCAGATCGGGATGCGCCCGGATCAGCGCCACCTGCCGCTCGCGAGGGGCAGCGCGCATCACCGCGCAGAGCGCGTCGTGAAGCTGAGCGACGCTCGCGAACGGCCGCCGCTCCCAGGCGGCGTCCACGATCCACGGCGGCCCCTCGAAGAGCGTGCCGAGCCGGGCGCGAAACTGTTCCCGGTCGAGCGCGTTGACCCGCGCCAGCGTCAGCGGCGGCTCCGTCATTTCCGCGCCCACCTTTCGGCTCCCAGGTCCGCGTGGCCATGAATGGCCGGCGCACGTCACGTGTGCCCCGATCTCGGGTATGAGCAGAGTGTGAACCACTTATAGCACAACGGCTGGGCGCATGGGAAGCGCGGGGAGTCAGTCTATCTCGGCCAGCGTGTTTTCGCGGATGATGGTGGCGAGCGTCCGTAGCGCCTGCTGTGATGGGATCTGCATGTTCGTCCCCGCGGTCGTACTCACCTGTTGGGCAAACTGGCAGAATTCACGCAGGGGTTCCTTCAGCCCGTTCTCGTCCAGCGCGAGCGAGGGATTCCGCAAGGCATGGTAGACCGGACCACGTCCGCGCACAAAGTCGAAGAGCGTATCGGAGTCGAGCCGGTAGTACATCGCGATCAGGAATAGGAGCCAGAACGGGTACGACCGCGGCAATTGTTTGCGCAAGCGGCCACCTTCCTCGCGCAGGATGATGTCCAGACTGCTCAGAAACTTATAGGTCATCTTCAACGCCGTACGCGGCACCCGGAGCGAGCGCAGGTTCATCAGGTCGTTCATGAAGGCGATGCCATAGAAGTCGCCGCCGCAGACATCGCGCGCAAATTCACTCAAGCGACGGTGCTTGTGATCGCCGCTGACCTGGCGCATGGCCATCGCCTCGACGTTGGGCGCCAGATCGAGCTCGTACTCCACCTCCACGAGCTTCTCCAAATAGCGGAAGCCGTAAGCGAGGCCCTCATCATCGCTGAGGTACTTCTTGTACTGTCCGGTGATGGCTCGCGCCGCCGCGATGTGGTCGAGCGCCAGCACATACGTGCATCGGTCCACAAGCAGATGCACCTTCAGCCACTCGAACATCTGCACCATGTTTTCCGGCGAGCAGCGGTCCAGGTCGTCAATGATAATGACGAGCCGCCAGGCGCGTAATCTGTCGTCAGCCGCCCTGGCCGCGTCCAGAATCGCGTCAACCAGGCCCTGCATCCGCGTCCGAATCTGCGCGATCTGGGTGATTTCATCGGCGATGGACTCAGACTGAGGGTCAGTGTCTGGTTGGGAGGAGGAAGCGCCTTTTCGATCCACTTCATCTTTGTTCATTTGATCGAGCACGCGCCTGAGCAGCTTTTCGACGGCCGTGCCTGCCGTCGCGCCCATCGGGCTGAGCGTCAGGCCAATGCCGATCACCCCAACCAGCAGGTTCAACAGGTCTCGCGCCTTGGCCTTGTAGGCCTTCCCGCGCAACGGTGGATTCTCGCGCCGACCTCTGAACAGTTGCCGCTCGATGTCTGACAACGTCGAGATGAGGCCTGGCGCGAGATCGCCCTCAACCTCGTAGCGCCACGGACTGAACATACAGACGATGATGCCTTCCAAGTGGTCAGTGTCGTTGCCCGCTAGTAGCAAACTTGTGATCTGGCTCAGGAGATAGGACTTGCCTGACCCCCACGACCCATATACCCCTATCACGCGGGGATAGCGCACAGTGGAGTTGCCCGGACCGCGAAGCAAATTGGCGACCGAGTCAGCAATGGCGCCGCGTTGCAGGTCATCGGTCAACTCGTCGAGATCCTCGATGTCGTGGGAGAAGCGCGGCAGCGAATAGAATGATCGTGGCATGGAGATCGTCCGTTCTATCCATCGCTGGACAAGCGCTTGAGCACCGCGAGAAGCACTGGACGAAGTTCCATGTTGTCGCGTACGAGCCGTTCTAACTCGCGGCCGTCATTGGCGAATAGCGCGCTGATCGTGCGGCTCTGAATCTCGGCAATCTTCGCTTCCTCGTTGGTGGACTCCTCAGCCGACGCGCGGGCGGTCGCCTCGTTTGGGTTTGGCTCACCGATGGTGTACGCGGCGTACGCCATCATCGCGGCGGTCGAGAGTTCCTCTCTGCGGGCTGGTGGCAGGCACTTCATCAGATTGAGCGCCTCGCCATAGCGATGCTGCGCCATGAGGATGCGCGCTCGTGCGACATAAATGTCCAGGATTGAATGATTGGAGCTGCCGGTATAGAGCGCCTCGGCAAGATCCAGGAAACCGAGCGCCTTGGTCAGTGACTCATTCGGTCGAATGTCGTCACCCCTCGAACCCGCGTCGCCGTTGGTCGCGCCGTCGTCCTTAAAGTACTCGAAGCCCGCGCGCTCCTGATAGAGTTGCGCTATCTCGCGGGCCAGCACGTAGGCGTTCTCGACGCCCATCTCGATGCCGAACCGATAGCGTGCTTCGAGCAATCCCAGTACCTCGTTCTGATGATAATTCTTCACGTCTTCCAGACCATCCAAAGTGCGCTGAGGATTGCCGTCCACCAGGATGCGCCGGTAGCTCGTCAGAATGTTCATCACCGCGTCGCGCTTGACCATCGCCAGGCCATCGTCGAGCAGCTTCAGCGCGTCGGCGGGTTGATTCTTGTCGTGCGAGAGATAGATCGCGCCATAACACCAGAAGCGCCAATAGGGGCCGGTGCTGGCGCGAGGCATCGCATCCAGCCGGCGCCAGATCTCGTCACTCCGGATCGGATCAGTCGCGGTCCCAGCGGTGGTATAGAGAGCAAGCGCGTCGCAGAGCAGGTCTACGTTCTCCGGCCACTCGTCCAACCCGTTGACCACCAACTCGAGCTCTGCGTCCGGATGATCCACCCGGTTGGCGACAATGGAGGTGTTGTGCCAGCAGTCCGGAGGCGCTGTATAGGTTCCCAACTCTGGACGCACCTCCTCGAGAATGCGATAGGCCTCGGCGGCATTCGTATACTCATAACGCTTGACGCGGTTGTAGACGCGCAACAGCGATTTGGTGCGCTCGGGTTTGTTGCGCCACTGCATTGTTACGCCATCCTTTCGGGACCCTGCTGGAGCCGATTCACGCTGTATGCGATTATCATCAGTTGCCGACGCAGCTGTGATGATGTTTTCCTCCACGACATAGCGAATCTCAACAGAGCCACGCGAGCTGGCGCTCCAGCGCGCCTCGCGTCCGGAATCCGCACTGTCGCCCATGAAGCCTGCCCTCTCGATAGTCATTGCTGGTCCCGGAACGTTCATTGCAAACACATCAGACATGAGCAGGACGATTAGTAGTTCAAGATTGTTCCATCTGCCACAGTATTGCATTGAAAGTACAAGCTGTCAATGTGGCGGTTGCACCACTATCACCGCATTCTAGCAAAAGAGAGGTGTTTCAATCTCACTTGACAACTGCAGACTCCACAACTATGTTTGTATCGTGTAAATTGTATACGTTTTACAAGGGGAGACGCGAACATGCGCAGACAATTTGGAGACTCACACCACTTCGACAAGTTCACCGACCGCGCGCGACAGGTCTTTTCGTATGCTCAGGAGGAGGCGCAGCGCTTGAGGCACAACTACATCGGCACTGAGCACCTGCTCCTGGGCCTCATGCGCGCGTCTGACGGCATCGCCGCGCGGGCGCTTACAGACCTCGGCGTGGAACTGAACAAGGCCCGCGCCGCTGTCGAGTTCACACTTGGGCGCGGTGACCGCAGGGGGCGCGATGACCGACCGATCAGAGGCGAGATCGGGCTGACCCCGCGCGCCAAACAGGTTATAGAGCTTGCGGTTGACGAATCGCGGCGTTTCAACCACCACTACGTCGGCACGGAGCATATCCTGCTCGGACTCATCCGCGAAGGGAATGGCGTCGCAGCCGGCGTATTGGAGAGCCTGGGCGTGACGCCAGAGCAGGCGCGAGCACAGGTCGCTCGCCTGTTGGACCCACGGACGGGCGCCGATCCGACAAACCTCGGCGCGCAGGCGGGTCGCGAGAGCGCAAGCGTCAAAAACAACGTTGTCACCTGCCGGCTGGACGACGCGGCCCTCAGCGCCCTCGATGCCCTCGTTGAAGCGGGAGTCCGCACCACCCGCAGCGACGCCGCCGCCTGGCTCATCGCCGCCGGCATCGAGACACATCGCGCCCTGTTCGACCGCGTCAACGCCACCGTGAGCGAGATCCGTCGCCTGCGGATGGAGGCGCGGTCATTGGTGGAGCAGGTCTCACCAGCGGGGCAGGAGTCAGCGCCGGACTCGCCGGAGACCCCGCCGGTGGACGACGCCTCGCCGGACGATGAGACTGTGGAGTAGCGGCGGTTCGCATGTCACTAGACCTCACCCTCCGGCCTGTCGTCGAGCCGGGACGCAAGCGCGTGGGATGGCGTCTTGAGCAAACCTATTTCTCACCGCCCGCGCGGTTGGTAGTTCCCCGCCGGCGTCTGGAACGCGATGTTCAGCCGGTTCCAGCCGTTGATCGCGACGATGGCCAGCGTCAGATTCGCGAGCTCCGCCTCGCTGAACTGGCCCAGCGCCCGCTCGTAGACCGCGTCGGCGACCTCATGCCCAGGCAGCAGCGTCACCGCCTCTGTCCAGGCGAGGGCCGCGCGCTCACGTTCGCTGTAGAATGGCGCCTCGCGCCAGGCGTCGAGCAGGTATAGCCGCTGCTCCGACTCGCCACGCGCCCGCGCGTCTTTCGCGTGCATATCCAAACAGAAGGCGCAGCCATTGAGTTGCGAGGCGCGCATGCGCACGAGATCGAGCAGGTCCGGCTCCAGCCCTGTCGAGTTCGCGTAGTCTTCCAGGCCAAGCATCGCCCGGGACACGCCGGGAGCCGCCTTCGCATAGCGCAAACGAGTTGACATTCGTTCTTTCTCCTGTGTTCAAAGCCCGCGCCGTTCACGGGAAGCGGGCGGGAACAGACCATCCTGACCGTAGGGCACGATTGGTAGGTTGTCCAGAGCCAATCCGCCGCATATCGCGGGGCCAACTGTCGTCGTGGCGGTGGTGTCTGGCGCGACGGTCACGCGCGGCGTCCGCGCTCTCTATGATAGACCGTTTGGGCCGCGCTCGTTGACAGGGCCGAGCCGCCTGGTTAGAGTAGAGTATGCGCAGCGCGCCCGGCGTGAGACGCGCCGTGGTGGTGGAGAAGAGGAAGGGTGAGCAATGGGCCGAGGCGGATCCTCACGCGGTTTCTCTGATGATGAGCGCTTCGACGCGCGCCGCGACGACGGCTACGACGAGCGCGACCACGCCGCCGACGACCACTATGATGACGAGGGCTGGGCA
>DATEGV010000353.1:0-6887 GCA_035279925.1 Ktedonobacterales bacterium
ATCATCCTCCCAGTGGATGTGGCGGACCCGAACGCGGTGGACGATGCCGCGCAGAAGGTAGAAGACACATTTGGGCCGATTGACATCTGGGTCAATGACGCCTTTACCTCAATCTTTTCGCCATTCGCGGAGATCTCGCCACAGGACTACAAGCGCGTGACGGAGGTTTCATATCTCGGCTTCGTCTATGGGACGATGGCCGCTCTCAAGCGCATGAAGCCGCGCGACCACGGCACGATTGTCCAGGTCGGCTCGGCGCTGGCCTATCGCGGTATTCCGTTGCAGTCGGCATACTGCGGCGCCAAGCACGCGATCCAGGGGTTCACCGAATCGGTGCGGACGGAGCTGTACCACGACAAGAGCAACGTGTGGATCACGATGGCGCAGATGCCGGCGGTCAATACGCCGCAGTTCAGTTGGGTGAAGAGCAAGCTACCACGCAAAGCCCAGCCGGTGCCGCCGATCTACCAACCGGAGGTCGCCGCTGAAGCCGTCTACTGGTTGGCGCACCACCGCAAGCGCCAGATGTTCGTCGGTGGCTCGACGGCGATCGTCATCAACGGTAACAAGTTCTTCCCAGGCGTCGGCGACCACTACCTGGCCCGCACCGGCTTCGATAGCCAGCAGTACGACGGCCACCGCGACCCGAATCAGCCGGAGAATCTGTACCATCCCGCCGACCAGAATCGGGACTACGGCGCGCACGGCGTCTTTGACAATCGCGCGGTTGACAAGAGCTATGAGCTCTGGGCGGCGCAGCACCTCACACAGATTGTCGCGGCGGGCGTTGGCCTGGTGGCGCTGGCGGGCGTCGCGCTCTTTGGCAAGGTGAAGGCGTGAGGAGCGAGACGTCTTCAGAGTCCGTTAACCTCACCCCCCGACCCCCTCTCCCACAAGGAGAGGGGGAGAAAGATGCGCCGCCGGGTTGGAGTTACAATCCATCGGCGTGGCGGGAGCGGCGCCTGCTGATCGCGCTGGCTGCGCTGGGCTTTTGCGCGGCGCTGTACACGGCGTTGTACCAACTCAGCGTCGTGCCGCACCTGTGGGACCCGTTCTTCGGCGCGCATAGCAGCTATCTCGTGACGCACTCGAAGGTCTCGAAGATATTGCCGTTTCCCGACGGCGTGCTTGGGATACCGGGCTACCTGGGCGACCTGATCTTCGGGTCGCTCGGCGGCGCGAGTCGCTGGCGCACGCGGACATGGGCTGTGCTGGCGTTCGCGGCGACGATCTCCGGGCTGGCGACGGTGAGTCTGCTGCTGACCATCACGATGGGCGTCCTCGTCCACTCGTGGTGTACGGTCTGCCTCGTCTCCGCCACGGTCTCGACGCTGATCTTCGGGCTAGGCATCGGCGAGGCGTTGCCCGCGTTGCAGTATCTCAAACGTGTGTACGGGCGCGAACACACGCTGGCGGCCGTCTGGCGGGCGCTCTGGGGCGCACGGGAACGACCGGCCCGGGAGCCGCGCGGAGAGCCGGCGCTGAGCTAAGGAGGGCATGAATGGGAGCGCGGGTCATTACCGTCGCGCTGGGTGTCTGGCTGATGGTCTCGCCGCCGATTCTGCGCTACCCGCGCACCGGGGCGGATACGATAGATCGTGTCGTTGGACCGATAGTCGTGCTTGTCGGCGTGCTGGCGCTGCGCGAGGTGACACGGATCGCGCGGTACGCGCTGTTCCTGCCGGCGCTGTTCCTGATGTTGGCGCCGTGGTTCCTCCACTATCCGGCGAATGTCGAACTGGCAAATGCGGAGCTGACGGCCATCGCCATCACCATCTGCGCGGCGATCCCGGGCCGGCTGCGCCAGCGCACCGGCGGCGGGTGGTTGGGACTACTGAACCCAGCCCTGCCCGGCGAGCAGCTGCGCGAGATCGTGGAAGGAGGCCCATCGTGACATCAGCGGCGTTGAGTGCGGAACTACGGAACGGCGGCGGCCGTGACGTTCGCCAGCGTGCCACTCGCCTTCCCAGCGGCGCGCGAAGCGTTCGCGCGGGTGCGGCGCATGGGGCAGGCAGGCTCGCCGGCGCGAGCAGCGCACGCTGCGAGAAGCAACGCCCGGCGTTGCGCAGCCGGCGCCAGAGCGCAGCGGAGGCTGGGGGATGAGGACACCCTTCGACGCGCGGGGGGATGAGGCCACCCAACTCCCCCGATGACCACCCCACAGTCGCCATCCATCAGAATTGAGCGCCGCGATGCCTACAGCGCGAAAGCTGCCACCACCCGGCGAACGCTCGGACGCCGACCGCGAAGAGCGCGAGCGTCGCGCTGAGGAGAACGCCGGTAACACGCGGGCGGGCGCTGAGGCCACCGCCGCGCGGACGAGCGAGCCGGTCGAGCCGGGAATGGTTGTCGAGGCGACGGGCGGCGATCTGGGCGCGAGCGATGTCAGCGCGCCGAAGGTCAAAGAGGTCGTGCGCGGAGACGACGGCTCCATCCAGTCCGTCGTGGTGGAGAAAGGCGTCGTCTTTCGCAAGGATATCGTCGTGCCGGGCGACCGCATCGAGGAGGTGATCTCGCCGGAGGACTCCCAAACCGCGCGCGCGGAGGTGCGGGTGGACGCGAGCGAGCCGGAGATCGAGGCGCTGGGAGCCATCGGCACGGAGGCGCTTTCACCCCTGAAGGAGCGGCCGCCGGACGCGAGCGACACCAACGACCCGCTGGCCGAGATCGAGGAGCGGTCGCCGACGGCGGAGGGCCACCGGCGCAATGAAGGCGAGGCGGCGGAGCGGCTCCGGAGCGAGCGGGAAGCAGGATCCGAGCGGCAAAGACGACCCAGGTTTTCGCTGCGTATGCTGGGTCCCGGCTTGCTCGCTGGGCTCTCAGGCAATGACGCGACGGCGGTCACGTCGTATTCGATCAACGGCGCGACAGCGGGCTTCGGGCAGCTCTGGCTGATGCTGCTCGCGACGCCGCTGTATCAGGCGGTGATCTACTCCTGCGGCAAGATCGGGCGCATCACACAACATGGGCTAACGGGAGTGCTACGGGTCCATTACGGGCGCAAGCTGGCGCTTCCCATCGCCGTGCTGCTGGCCGTGGCAAACGTCGCGCTCATCACCGGCGATCTGGTGGCCATCGGGACCGGGCTGGAGCTCATCACCGGCATCCCCTGGGTATGGTTCGTGGCGCCGGTCGCGGCGCTGCTCTGGTATATCGCGGTCTACCAGAGCTTCGGCGTCATCAAGAAGATCTTTCTGACGCTGAGTTTCGCCTTCGTCGCCTACCTCATCACGGGGCTATTCTCCGGGGCGAACTGGGGCGCGGTGCTGCGCGGCACGTTCATCCCGCATCTCAGTCTCGGCTTCGCGGGCGTCAGCAGCGCGGTGGCCCTGCTTGGCGCGACTCTTTCGCCCTACACGATGTTCTGGCAGGCGCAGGGCGAGAAGGAGCAACAACGGCCCGGCACGCGCCGGCAACAGTCGCGGCTGATGGCGGCGGACATCGGCTCGGGCACGGTCGGCGGTAATCTCGTGGCGTACTTCATTATCCTGACAACCTCAGCCACCCTATTCACCCACCACCAGAGCATCACCTCGGCGGCGGACGCGGCGCGGGCGCTGGTCCCGCTGCTGGGACCGTTCGCGAAGTATCTCTTCGCGGTCGGCTTCATCGGCGCGGGCGTGGTGGCGATTCCGGTGCTGCTGGCCAGCACGTCGTATGCGCTCTCCGGCGCGTTCGGGTGGCCGGCGAGCCTCTGGCGCAAGCCGTGGCAGAGCGAGGGCTTTTACCTCATCATCACGGGCGCGCTCGTGGTCAGCGTGGGGCTGGCGCTGATGGGGCTGAATCCGATCCAGTTCATCTTCTGGGCGAATGTGCTGCAAGGCGTCCTGGCGCCCGTTCTCATGGTCATCGTGCTGTTGGTGGGCAACAACCGCGCGATCATGTCGGAGTACCGGCTGGGCAAGCTCACGAACTTCTGGCTGGTGGTGGCGATTGTGGTGGCGACGGCGGCGACGGTCCTGCTCATCGTCGGCTTGCTCACGGGGCAGGGCGGCGGCCCGTAAGCGCGTAGCCAGTTGCTTCCCCACGCGACTCCCTATATACTTGCGCCACAACACTTGTGACGCATACTGTGGGTGGAGTACTTGGAGGCGATTCAATGACCGTGGGACAGGCCGTGGCCGGCGCCGCGCCGCTAAAATGTCGTCTCTGCGGGAAGCTCGTCGCACCGGACGCGCTCGGTCTCTTCGAGTGTGGCTGTGGGTGGGGTGGACCCGAAGACCCTTTGGAAACGTCGCGCGGGCTCTCGCGGTCGTATCTGCGCTTTGAGCGTGGGCTGGCGAACACGCAGGCGCGCAACGAGCTCCTGCGAATCAAGGAGCGGGGCGACGCGGCCAGCCGGCTCAGTTGGCTGTACGAATTCACCCTGGCCCTGTTCAGCACCGCGATCTATGCGCTCCTCTTCGGCTCGCTCGCGCTGTCGGTCTGGTTTACCATTGTCCTGCTGCGGGCGCAGAGTTGGATCGGCGCCGCGCTTGTGGCCATCCTCGCCTTCGCGCTGATTGACACCCTCTTTGGCCGCCAACAGCGACCAAAAGGCATCGAGATGCCGCTCGACAGGTTAACTGCGCTCGCGTCAGCCGTGGATGCGATCAGGGAGCGGGTTGGCGCGCCACGGCCGCATATTGTCGTGCTGGTTCCAGAGGCCCGTTTCTTCGTCTACCAGCGCCATCCCGTCAAACGTTTCTTCCGGCGCGAGCTTGTAATGGGCGTGGGCGTGGCCGGCGTGACCGTGCTGAACGACCTGGAGGTTCAGGCCATCCTCGCCCATGAATTGGCGCACTTCGCCTATGGGCAGACGGTGATCGCGCTGTACACCGGCCATGCGCTCGCCTCGACGCGCCATCTCCTGGACCTCGCGCTGGGTGAGATACGATCATTGGATCGTCGGACGCGCATCACAAGTCGAAATTACCGGGGTGGGATGTCCGGAGTAGCGGTGGCGGGGACGTTCATATCCTGGACGTTGCTATTGCCGTTCCGCTTCCTGTGGACCTGCCTGCATCTGCTGCGCTTGCGCCAGAGTCGCACAGCGGAGTATGCCGCCGACGCCGCCGCCGTGCGCCTGTTCGGGTCCGCGCTCTTCGACTCGGCGCTGACCAATTTGGTGATGACGCAACGCACCCTCCGTGGAGCGCGGCAATCGCTTGCGGCTGAGTTGCGCCGCGACAAAAGCGGCAACTACTTCGAGGTTCTGCGGCGGCATTACGGCGGACTGCCCGCGAGCGCGCTCGATCAGATGCGCCGGCAATCCGTCGAAGGGTTTCGCTCGCTCGAAAGCACGCATCCGATCCTGCCCGACCGGCTGCGCGCGGCATACATTCTCGGCAGCCTGCACCCGGTCGCGCCGATGACCGCCACCCACGCGGGCACGGTCTACATCGTGCCGAAAGACGCGGCGAGCGCCGAGGAGACCGAGAAAGCCGTCACGCGGCTGATGTTCAAATAGTCGCGTATGGCGCGTATTCCGAGCGATCGAACGCTAATCACTGGCGGGCATCCCATCCCTCGGCTCAGCTGCGTCTTCCTCGCGGTCCAGGTCGCGGCGGGACCGTGGGCCGGCTCCCTGGCGCCCCTCATCCCCCGCGGGAGCGTATTGTTGAAGGCTGAGCGTAGTTGCTCGCCCACGGGTGGTCGCTCGTCACGCTCGCGCCGCCGTACCGTTCTGACTCTCTCACCCCCTTCCTTCCCCAGTTGCGCGCGGGGCAGCGGAAGGGTAGTCCTCACCCCCTGCCGCGCTCTCCCGTGCGCAGGCGAGGGGGAATCCGGCCGGAACGCTGCCTCGGTGGCTCCTCTTCCTTCCGCGGGCGAAATGGACAGGGGATGAGGCAGCCTGTACGGCTGGGGAATGCGCCCACCCACAACGGCTGAGCGTCTACGTGTGGCGAGGGTGGTGAGTAACCCTATAGGACACTTGGGCCTGTTTCCTTGGAGGACCGGCAGGCGATTTGGTATGATGCGCGCGTTCGCCATCGTAGTGAAAGGCAGCCTGCTAGGCTTATGTTACCGCCGTCCCATGCGTCCGTTCCACCTCAAGGAGGAGCTGATCACGAACCAACGCGACAGCAGGACCGGGACCGGCGAGGGGGAGCCGGAGGAATGAACCTGAGCACCGGCGCGCTGGCGGGGCGTGCGCTCGTGGATGAGGCTGCCGACCGGCAACCAACATCCATCGCGGGCCGCGCTGTGGTTGGGGAGGCTACATCAGCCGATCAGCCGAGGTCCTTTGACCGGATCTACGACGAGTTCAAGACCCCCATTTACAACTACATCTATCACCTGGTCGGTAATCGCGAGCAGGCGGACGATCTCACGCAGGATACCTTCCTGAAGGCCTTCAAGGCGCTGCCAAAGATGGACGCGAACCTGAAACTCTCGGCCTGGTTGTACCGCATCGCGACCAACACCTGCTACGACGCCCTGCGTCGCCGGAAGCTGATCGCCTGGCTTCCCTGGCAGGATTTGGATCACGAGCCCGCCGATGTCGAGAGCGCCGACCCCCAGGAGACCATAGGGACCTCGGAGCTGGTGCATGCCGCGCTGAAGCGCATGCCACGTCACTACCGAGCGGCCCTGCTGCTCTATACGCAGGAAGGGTTTTCGTACGCGGAGATCGCTTCCACGCTCAACATTGCGGAGAGCGGCGTCAAAATGTACCTGTCTCGCGCGCGACATTCGTTCCGAGAACATTTTCGCGTGTTGGAACAGGGGGGAGGCGTTGGCTGATGAACTGCGAGCAGGCCGAGGATATCCTCAGCGCCTATCTCGACAACGATATAGAACCACCACAGCGCACGGAGTTCGAGGCGCATCTGACGGGCTGCGCCGAGTGTAGCGCGACGCTTGCGGAGTACCGCCGCTTCGACGATATGCTGCGGACGGCGCCG
>DATEGV010000354.1:0-5013 GCA_035279925.1 Ktedonobacterales bacterium
CAACACGTCGAATCCGTCCGTGATGATCGGCGCCGGGCTGCTGGCGAAGAAGGCCGTCGAGCGCGGGCTGGGTGTGCGGCCGAGCGTCAAGACGAGCCTCGCGCCGGGGTCGCGCGCCGTCACGGACTACCTGCGCGACTCCGGACTGACGCCATATCTGGAGGCGCTCGGGTTCCACACGGTCGGCTACGGATGTACGACCTGCATCGCCGAGGGGACGCCGGTGCTGCTAGCCAACGGTACATCGCGGCGTATCGAGTCGCTCCCGGCGACCGGTGGCGCGGTGGTCTTCGGCCCGACGGCAGACGGACGGCTGGGCGCGACGACGCAGGCTGAGAAGATGGTTCAGGGCGAGCGCGAATGCGTGACGCTGACTCTGCAAGATGGACGCACACTCGTCTGCACGCCTGACCATGAGATACTCCGCGCGGACGGTCGCTGGGTGCGCGCCGATCAACTTGAGCTGGACCGTGACCGTGTGGTGGTCGGGCTGGAGGCGCCGATTGACGAGCCGGGAGAGGGCGAGGTGGGGTACACGCTGCGCGCCGGCGCCTTCACGTTCACCCTCGCGGACGAACGGGATCGCCAGCGCACGCTGGCCTTCGCGCGGCTGCTGGGGCATCTGCTCAGCGACGGTTCGATCAGCGTTCTCGGACAGGCCAGAATGCACGTCGGACAGGCGGTTGATCGCGACGTGCTGCTCGACGACATCGAGCTCATCATCGGGCAGCGCCTCACCGCCGCGCGCTACGACGAGCGCAAGTGGACCATCGTGCTGCCGCGCGAACTGACGTCGGCCATCACCGCGCTGCCAGGGGTGCGCGTCGGACGGCGGATCTATCAGGCCGCCTCGCTGCCGACGTTCGTACTGAGCGAAGACTGCCCCACGGCTGTTGTTCGTGAGTTCCTCGGCGGACTCTTCGGAGCAGATGGGCATGCGCCAAGTCTACACCGTCTGAGCGAGCGCGAGGGTGACGCGACGCTCTCGGCGCCCGCGTATTCGCAGAGCGCGATCGCCGAAAACGTCGGCGCGCTCAAGGAGGTCATGCGCGAGGTCATCCGGCTGCTGGCCCGTTGCGGGGTCAACACCGACGGCGCGAGCGTCTACGAGTATCCCACGCGCCGCTCGGCGTCCACGTATCCCGCCTCGCCGGACGATCTGCCGCGAACCGAGGTGCGCTTGCAACTTGCCGACGGCCTCTCGTTCGTCGAGCGCGTGGGTTATCGCTACTGCGTGGACAAGGCCTTGCGGGCCAGCGCCGCCGCTGTGTACTGGCGGACGGTGGACACGATTCACCAGCAGCGGCTCTGGATGTCCGCCAGGTTGGATGAGGTCCATCACGAGCAGCCGGAGCTCTCGTTCGCGCGCGCCCGCGCCACTGCCGCGACGGCCCTGCTAGAACGTGAGCCAGCCGTCTCCACGCACTATTCGCTGCTGGAGGGCCACGACCGCTTCACGCGGCTGCCGCAGGCGACGGCGCGCAAGTTCCAGCCACTGCATCGTGAAAGCGCCGGCTTCCACTCGCCGGTCGAGCTGTTCCAGGAGATCGGCGCGCGTGAGTGGTTCGCCCCACTGCGCTCGCGGGCGGAGTCTGGCGGCCCCAAGCGCTACTGCGTCGCGAAGGAGGCGACGACCCTCCCGACACTCGCGCTCACGGTGATAGACCGCCGGCCCGCGGGCGTCCGCCCGGTGTACGATCTCTCGGTAGACGATCTGCACGCCTTCGTCGCCGGCACGGTCGCGGTGCATAACTGTATCGGGAACAGCGGACCCTTGCCGGATGCGGTGGCCGAGGCGGTGACGGAGAACGACCTCGTCGTGGCGGCCGTGCTGAGTGGCAACCGCAACTTCGAGGGGCGCATCCACCCGCAGGTGCGCGCCAGCTACCTTGCCTCGCCGCCGCTGGTGGTTGCCTTCGCGCTGGCCGGCACGGTGGATGTTGACCTGAGCAGCGACGCCCTTGGTGACGATCCCAACGGTCAGCCGGTGTACCTGCGCGACATCTGGCCCACGCAGCAGGAGATTCAGGAGACGATGAGCCGCGTCGTCAAGCCGGAGATCTTCCGTGAGGAGTACGGCCACGTCTTCGATGGCGACGAGCACTGGCGCGCGCTGCCGCTGCCGGAGGCCGGGGCGGGTCTCTTCTCGTGGGATCCCAACTCGACCTACGTGCGCAAGCCGACGTTCTTCGACGGGCTGACGCTGGAGCCGCAACCGGTCGGCGACATCACCGGGGCGCGCGTGCTGGTCTCCGTGCAGGATTCCGTCACGACGGACCACATCTCGCCCGCCGGCTCGATCCCGCCCAGCAGCCCCGCCGGCAAGTACCTCATTGACCACGGCGTGACGCCGCGCGACTTCAACAGCTACGGCTCCCGGCGCGGCAACCATGAGGTGATGGTACGCGGAACGTTCGCCAATATTCGCCTGCGCAATCTGCTCGTTCCCGGCAAAGAAGGCTACTACACGGCCTATCTGCCGACCGGCGAGGAGATGACGATCTTCGACGCTTCGGAGAAGTATCAGGCTGACGGGACGCCGCTGCTCGTGATCGCGGGCAAGGAGTACGGCTCCGGCAGCTCGCGCGACTGGGCGGCGAAGGGTCCGCTGCTGCTGGGCATCCGCGCCACCATCGCGGAGAGCTACGAGCGCATCCACCGCAGCAACCTGGTGGGCATGGGTATCCTGCCGTTGCAGTTCAAGCCGGGCGAGAGCCGCGAGAGCCTGAACCTGACGGGGCGCGAGGTGTACGACATTCTTGGCGTCGGCGGCGAGCTGAAACCGCGCCAGGAGCTGACGGTGCGCGTCCACCGTGAGGACGGCTCGACCTTCGAGTTCCAGGCCATCGCGCGGATGGACAGCAACGTAGACGTTCGCTACTACCGCAACGGCGGCATCTTGCAGACGGTGCTGCGCCGTCTGGTTCAGGAGCAGAAGCAACAGGGGTAGTGGTGAAAAACCTCACCCCCCAGCCCTTCCGCTTCGCGCTCTGGCGATGGCCGCTGACCTCACGCCCCAGCCCCTCTCCCACAAGGAGAGGGGGAGCCGGGTCTATGGCGTTCCGGTGTACATCCTCCCAATGGGACAGTCTTTGTGTGGGATGGCCTTCGCCGTCAGTCTATCACTGCCAGCCGGTGTCCCCGCTCCCGTGGGGCACGACGGCGTGAGGACCGACGGGCCCGAGGAACAAGCCATGGGCTTGCGGAGCCGGCGCCAGAGCGCAGCGGGATGGAGCGACAGCGCCGGGGTGAGGTACGCGACAGTGCGCAAGCCGGGGTGATCGCTCATCTCGGCTTTTTCATGCCCGCAAGCGATGAATTGGCATATCCAATGGCCGCCCTCTTGCACGATAGGTTATAGTGGTTGAGCTTGGGTAGTGGCGTGCGCTTGTGCTCGCCGCACCACGTTCATCATTGTCAGCGTCGTTTTTGGCAGAGGGGAGTACCTTCGCATGTTTCCTGTTCTCATGGACGCAACCACGACGACGGCGAACTCAGGCGCGAGCGCCGTCATTCTCATCGTGGCGCTTGCCGTCGCTGTTCTGACCGTCGCCGGCATATGGGCCATGTTCGTCAAGGCCGGTCAGCCCGGCTGGGCGGCGATCATCCCGATCTACAACACCATCGTGCTGATGCGTGTGGCCGGTCGTCCCTGGTGGTGGATTCTCCTGCTGTTGATCCCGATCGTGAACATCGTGATACTGATCATCGTCTACATGGATCTCGCGAAGGCGTTTGGTGGCGGGTGCTTGCTCGCGCTTGGCTTTTACATTCTGCCGTTCGTCATGTTCCCAGTGATTGGCTTCGGCAGCGCACAGTACCGCAACCCGCGCGGCCCCACAGGGTATCCCGGCCAGCCGTATCCACAGCAAGGCTATCCCGGCCAGGCGTATCCGACGCAGCCATCAACTGGCCAGGAGTACCCCGGACCTCAGAATCCCCCGCAATACCCACCGCAGCAATAGTCGGTTTGCGCGCACGGGCCGGGGTGAGCGCTCATCCCGGCTCCTGTTTGTTATGCGCCCCCTGGCGCTTGCTTCTTGCTCGGCGCTCGCCTGATGGCGTTTTCTTTCCCTCTGAAGCGTTGCGCGGAGGATTATGGGAAAGGTGTGTCGAAGCGGATTGATCAATACGCATGGGCCGTTCCCCTTCGCCTTCCACGTCCTCCCGCTTGTCAATCAATGTGGCGATGACTTCGGGCTGAACTAATGCATTACTGACGGCCAGCAAGAGGTCGTCAATATCGAAGGGCTTAGGGACCAGGGTGACACCCTTGGCCAGAAGATACCCCTCGATTTCGCGGACCTCTCTGATCGCCGCCGTGCAGATAATGATGGGGATGCCTGCCGTGTCGGGGCGCATTTTGAGCTTTTGTAAGAGCTGCCAGCCCAGCTTCTCCGTGCCGAAGATATAGTCCAAAATGATGAGGTCCGGACGGTGACGTTCGATCTCGGCCGTGTCTTGCGTGGCATAGGAGTAGAGAATAACTTCATACCCCTCCTCAGCGAGAATCTCCTGGAAGAGTTCGAGAATCTCCGGCGTGTCGTTGATGACCAGGATCCGCTTCGCCATGACCCGTCCTCCTTGCCCCATTTCCAGGGCTGGAGAACGGTAGCGCAGGAGACATGCCAGTCCGCGTTTATGGCGAAAGGCGCTCGATGCGCCAGGTTCCGGCGGCGTCGCGGCGATAGCGCAGCCGGTCGTGCAACCGGTCTGGCCTTCCCTGCCAAAACTCGATCGTAGTCGGGACGACGCGGAACCCGCCCCAGAAATCCGGCCGTGGAACCTCCTGGCCGGCGTATCGCTCCGCAAGGTCGTTCGCGGCCCGTTCGAGCGTCGCGCGGTCGGGCAGGACCGTGCTCTGCCGAGAGGCGGCTGAGCCGACCTGACTGCCGCGTGGCCGGCTGTGGAAGTATGTGTCGGATTCGAGCGCCGAGACCTGCTCGACCGGCCCCTCGACACGCACCTGGCGTGAGAGGTCCACCCAGAAGAAGACCAGCGCCGCGTGAGGAT
>DATEGV010000355.1:0-18137 GCA_035279925.1 Ktedonobacterales bacterium
CGTCAAGATGGCCGCTGAGGAGATGAAGATTCCGCTCTCGGGCACGCGGGTCGCGATTCAGGGCTTCGGCAACGCGGGCGCGATTGCCGCTGAACTGTTCCACGCCGATGGGCTGCGTGTGGTCGCGGTCAGTGACCGTCAAGGCGCCAGCTATGACGAGCGGGGTCTGGATGTCCCGGCAATCATTAAGCACAAGAAAGAAACGGGATCCGTCGTCGGCTTCCCCGGCGCGCAGCGAATGAGCGTCGCGGAGGTCCTCGAAGTTCCCTGCGATATCCTCGTTCCCGCCGCGACCGAAGGGCAACTGACGGCGGCGAACGCCGAACGAGTGCAGGCGCGCATCATCGCGGAGGCGGCCAATGGGCCGACTACGCCTGAAGCGGACAAACTCTTTTTTGAGCGGGGCATCCATGTGATTCCCGACATTCTCGCCAACGCGGCCGGGGTGACTGTCAGCTACTTCGAGTGGGTGCAGGACATCCAGAGTTTCTTCTGGACGCCCGAGGAAATCAGCGCGAAGCTCTCCCACGTGATGCGGCGCGCGTACACCGATGTCGCGCGGCTCGCCCACGACGAGCGCTGTGACATGCGTACCGCCGCCAATATGGTGGCCATCAAGCGTGTCGCGGAAGCCACCCAACTGCGCGGCGTCTACCCGTAGGCGCGAGGTTGTGAAACCGCTGGGCGGGGCCACGACGCCGCGGCTCCGCTTGGCGCGCTCCTCAATGGGTCGGAACCTCGCCGGCCGGCGTATCGTCTTCCAGCGCGGTTCCCAGCCGCCCCAGGAAGTGCAGCCAGCCTTCCAAGTGCCCGTTGCGCACCTCTCGGTCCGCCTCGGTGTCCGCATAGGGACCGTGCCGCACCTCGACCGCGGTTGCGTCGCCGAGGCGCGTAAAGCGAATTTCCACGCCGCGCACGTCAGCCGCGTGATGCTCCCATACCCACGTAAACGCGAGTCGTCTACCAGGCTCGACCGCCGTATAGCGCCCACGAAGACGCCAGCCCATCTTCGGCCACGAGAGCTTATACGCGCCGCCGACGCGCGCATCGAGTTCCGCTTCTTGCGGCCACCACGCGCAGAGCAGGTCCGGGGTGATCCAGAACGCAAACACACGCTCAGGGGCAACGCCGGGATAGAGGGCGCTCACGATGAGCGTCTCCACCGGAGATGGTAGCTGCTCAATCGCCCCATGCCACGCCATGACCTGCTGATTCCCCACCGGCTACCTCCCCTCGCCAGAACGACTCTGTATATCCACCGCAAGCAAGTATACTGAACATGCGTTCTACCGTCAAGGCGACCGCTGACGCATCGCCCGCTTGGCATGGTATAATCCGGTCGTGCGTCCGCGCACGCTTTCGTGGCGGACCGCGTGGCGCAAGCAGTTCCGCGCGACGCGAGACACAGAGGAGAGGACGATTATGGCCATTCATACACCCCAGCAAGGCGGCAAGGCGGTAGGCGCGAACGGATCTCACGCGCGGAATGCGCCACAGGTGAATGTCGAACTGCTCAAGCGGCTCACCGAAACACCGGGCGTCTCCGGCCGTGAAGAGCTGGTGCGGGCGCTTGTCATCGAGGAATTGAAGCCGCATGTTGACGAAATTCGCGTGGACGCGCTCGGCAACGTCATCGCTACCAAGAAGGGCGCGGGCAAACGCAAAGTCATGCTGGCCGCCCACATGGACGAGATCGGCTTCATGGTCCGCCACATTGATGACCAGGGATTCGTGCGCATCCAGCCGCTCGGTGGCTTCGATTCGCGCGTGCTCGTGGCGCAACGAGCGGTCGTACACACGCGCTCCGGTGAGCGACTGCGCGGTGTCGTCACACCGGCGACCAAGCCCATCCACCTGATGGGTGACGAGAAGCCTGCCGCGCCAAAACTCGAAGAGTTCTACATTGACCTTGGCCTCGCGCCCGAGCGTGTCCGCGAACTGGTGTCGCTTGGCGACTCCATCACACTCGACCGGACGCTGGAGCGCGTCGGCGATAATCTGATCGCCAAGGCGATGGACGACCGAACGGGTGTCTTCACCATGATCGAAGCGATTCGCAAACTTGGCAAGCACGAAGTGGATGTGCTGGCAGTGGCGACGGTGCAGGAGGAGGTCGGCCTGCGCGGCGCGACCACCGCCGCCTTCCAGCTACAGCCGGACGTCGCGATCGCGATTGACACGACGCTCGCGGTGGACACACCGGGAATGCCGCTCACCGACGCGGTGACGCGCCTGGGGCAGGGAGTCGCGATCAAGGTCTTTGACTCCTCATTCATCCCGAATTTCAAGCTTGTCGCGCACCTGCGCGCGGTCGCTGAAGCGCAGAGTATCGCGCACCAGCTTGAGGTGTTGCCGCGTGGCGGCACGGACGCGGGCGCGATGCAGCGAGCAGGCGCGGGAGCAGCCGCCATCACGCTTTCGATTCCGTCACGCTATGTCCACACGGTCAATGAGATGGTGAACCTGGGCGACCTGGACGCAGCGTCGTCGCTCCTCGCGCGCTATCTTGAGGAAGCCCATACGGGCGAGTACACCTTATAGAGGGACCGCGCCGCCCCC
The DNA here is from genome assembly GCA_035279925.1 of Ktedonobacterales bacterium. Classification (GTDB taxonomy): domain Bacteria; phylum Chloroflexota; class Ktedonobacteria; order Ktedonobacterales; family JADMIN01; genus DATEGV01. Next base: position 2,560 of record DATEGV010000355.1, read on the forward strand.
GAGTTACGCGCGGACGAGCGCGCGCAGTTAGGGGAATGCGTACGCAGAGGTCCCATCGCGCCGGGCGCCACTTGCCATCGTTGGCCGCATGTCGGTACAATCGCGATTCAGGAACGCCCGGCGCTGTCCAACGCTGGGCTGGAAGACGTTGACAGCGGCGAAAGTGAGCGTGCCTGGTGGATGCGCAGCAGATACAGCAAACGGTCGAACTATTTAAGCGCATGGCTGAGAAGGCAAGGGCTGATCCTGAGGTGGCGGCGCAGGTGCGCAGCGCGCTGATCGAAAGCGGGCTGCTCGACGTGTTTGGCTCGCGCGATACGCTCGATGTCGTTGACCTGCTGGACCTCGGCGGGCAGTCTATTCTGCGACTGCGTCTGCAACAGATGAGTATCGCCGAGCTCAAACAGGTGGTAAGCGCGAACGACTTTGATCCAGAGAAGGAATCCGCCCGCTGGCGCAGCGCCGCCAAGTTCATAGACCTCATCGTCAAACGTGGGCAGGAGCGGCTCGACGAGGAACTCGCGCGGCAGGAAGCGCCCTCCGGCGCGGCGTGGATGCTCTGAGTCGCCTCTCCGCTCCTCCGCCATACGCGCCAGCTTCCTCCGTGTACATGTGGTGAGAGTCGCTGTGGCCCGCTCAGAGGCGCACTCAAGTGCGTGACGGCCCGCGCCACATATGGCACAGTAGCGGCACGGCAACGTTTGTTGCCTGGCGCGTGACGCCCTATACTTTTGGGACAGAACGAGCCTGCGCGTGGCCTGTTCGCTTCTCAAAAGCGACGCGCCACCGCAAGCGCACTCCCACAGTGGCCGTATCGCGTGAGGCGTTCGGCGAGCGCGGCACATGCTATGCCAAGAGTTCCCTACAGACATCATATTCCCTGGAAGGCATGAGAACGAGAGAGCAACGGAAGCTCGGAGTTGAGACACCGCTCGCGCAGGATCGCGCTCAGTCGGCAGGGCCACAGGTCGGAGGAGTGAATACACGTGACGAGAATACTGGATACGATTGACAGCCCCGCGCAACTGAAGTCCATGTCTCCTTCACATTTGGACCAACTTGCCGCTGAGATTCGCCAGGAAATCATTGATACCGTCGCCCTGCGTGGCGGGCACCTTGCTCCAAACCTCGGCACGGTGGAACTTACCCTGGCGTTGCATATCGCTTTTGACACCCCAAAAGACAAGCTCGTCTGGGACATTGGACATCAGGCCTATCCGCATAAGTTATTGACGGGGCGACGCGAGGAGTTTCGCACGATCAAACAACTGGGTGGCATCTCCGGCTACCTGCGCCGTGATGAAAGCCCCTATGACGCCTTCGGCGCGAGCCACGCCAGCACCTCCATCTCCGCCGCGCTTGGCATGGCCACCGCGCGTGACCTGCGTGACGAACACTACAACGTGGTCGCGATCATCGGCGACGGCGCTCTGACCGGCGGTATGGCGTTGGAGGCGATCAACAACGCCGGCGCCATGAAAAAGAAGCTCATCATCATTCTCAACGACAACGACAAGAGCATCTCGGACAATGTCGGCGCGCTGCACACCTATCTGAATAAGGTTCGCACTGACCGCAAGCTGCGCCGTGTGGCCGACGCCGCCTATCATTCGCTGGATCACCTGCCGGGCGGGCATCTCGCCCAAGAGATGGCCGGAAGGACCGCGCGCAGCGCCAAAGAATTCGTGCTCCCCAGCAAGACCGGCGTTATCTTCGAGGAGCTTGGTTTCACCTACCTTGGCCCGTTCGATGGGCATAACACGCAGTTGATGATCGAGGCGTTCCGTAAGGCGAAGGACCTGGACAGTCCCGTGCTGATCCAGGTCATCACGACGAAGGGGCGCGGCTGCGACTTCGCCGAGGCAGAGCCGACCAAGTTTCATGGGCCTGGCGCGTATGATCCAGCGACCGGCGAACTCAAGAAGAAAGTTGGCGTGGCCCCAAACTATCAGGACGTGTTCGGGAACGCGCTCGTCGAACTGGCGCGGCGGGACGAGAGTATCGTCGGCGTCACCGCGGCGATGGCCGAGGGCACATCGCTCAACAAGCTCCAGAAGGCGCTGCCCGATCGCTACTTCGACGTTGGCATCGCCGAGCAGCACGCGGTCACGTTCGCGGCGGGCATGGCGTGCGAGGGCCTCAAGCCAGTCGTGGCCATCTACTCGACGTTCATGCAGCGCGCCTTCGATCAGGTCATACACGATGTCTGTGTGCAGGATTTGCATGTGGTCTTCTGTATGGACCGGGCGGGCCTGGTCGGTGAGGACGGCCACACACAGCAGGGCGCGTTTGACATCGCGTTCATGCGCATGATTCCAAAGATGCGCGTGATGGCCCCGAAGGACGAGAACGAGCTACGTCACATGCTCTACACCGCGACCTACATGGACGGACCTGTCTCCATTCGCTACCCGCGCGGCGCCGCGGTGGGTGTTCCGCTCGACGACGAGTTCCAGACGCTGCCCATCGGCAAGGCCGAGCTGCTCATGCCTGAGAGTGAGATTGAACGCGCCGAATGCGCCATCATTGGGTACGGCAACATGGTCCAGCCCGCGCTAGTGGCCGCCCAGGAGCTGGCGAGCGAAGAGGGCATCCACACCGTCGCGGTCAACGGGCGCTGGGCCAAGCCACTCGACGAGGAGTTGATCCTCCGGCTCGCCCGCGCCACCGGGTGCATCGTCACCATCGAAGATGGCGTCGCGGCTGGCGGCTTCGGCGGCGCCGTCGCGGAGCTCCTGCACGCGCACGATCTACACGACGTAAAACTGAAGATCATCAGTCTCCCCGATACGTTCGTCGAACATGGCGCGCCAGCGATCCTGCGCGAGATCTACGGCCTGTCGTCGGCGCACGTCAAAGAAGTCGTCCGCGAGCTCCTGCGCCCCGGAACGCACAACCCCGCCTACCATGTCGCGCACGGAACCGAACACAGCCGGTAACCGCGCGCTGAGAATCAGTGAAACGGTGGCCGCGTGGTGGAGTGACCGCGCGCCATCGCGTTGCCCGGCGAGTTGTCCAACAGCGACCATAGCTGCGCCTTTTCAGGTATACTCTTCAGCAGCGGGAACGTGGGTCGCCGGGGTCGCTTGTTCAGCGGCAAGAACTGGGGAGCGCGGACGATGGATTGTACTTTTCCACCAGAGCTTGACAGCCTGGGCGCGTGGAGAAGGCGTCGCACGGCGATGCGCGCCCACGGAGGCCCGGCATGAGCGACCTCTCGCCATTGGTGGACGAAGTCGCGCTCAGGCGCTTTCTCGCTCAGCAAGTTCCTGGCCCCGACCTGCCGCTCCAGATCCAGCGCATTCGCGGCGGCCACTCGAACGAGACGTTCTTCATCACGCGCGGCGTCGAAGAGTGGGTGTTGCGTCGCCCGCCGCGCGGCCCGCTGCTACCAACTGCGCACGATGTCGCGCGCGAGTACCGCGTCCTCCAGGCGCTGACGCGCACAAATGTACCTGCGCCCCGCCCAACCCTGCTCTGCGACGATACGAGCGTCATCGGCGCGCCGTTCTATCTGATGGAGCGCCTGCATGGCGAGGTGATTCGCACGACTCTACCCGGACCGTTCGAGCGCGACATCGCGGCACGGCGCGGTCTGGGTATCGAGCTTGTGGACCGGCTCGCCGATCTGCACGCGGTGGATTGGCAGACTGTCGGCCTCGCCGATTTCGCCAAGCCGACGGGTTATCTGGAACGCCAGCTGCGCCGCTGGACGGGTCAGTTGGACGCTTCGCGCGCCCGGCCGCTACCCGACCTCGACGCCGTGACAGAATGGCTCCAGAGTCACATGCCCGACTCCGGGCCGGCGACCATCGTGCATGGCGACTACCGGATGGACAACGTCATGTACGCCTCCGAAGCGCCCGCCCGCGTCATCGGCGTCTTCGATTGGGAGATGGCTACCCTCGGCGACCCACTTGCCGACCTTGGGTATCTCCTCTCGTTCTGGCATGAGCCGGGCGATCCCAATCCAGGTTTCCAGGACGCCGCGTGGGCCATCACCACGCAGCCTGGCTTCCCGCGTCGCGCAGAGCTGGTCGCCCGCTATGCGGAGCGCAGCGGACGCCGCATGGATCACGTTGCTTTCTATGTGGCGCTCGCCATCTGGAAGCTCGCCATACTGCTCGAAGGCAGCTATTCGCGGCACCTCGCGGGTACGACGGATGACCCGTTCTTCGCGCTCCTCGGTGAGGGGGTACCGGCGCTCGGAAGCGCCGCGCTCGCCGTCTGCCGGGGCGAATTGACCTTCTCATAGAAATGGACCATGTGCGCCGATGTCCGATGACAGCCCCGCAACCGCGAGCGATACGCTCGATCCCTTCCTCAGTCCGAAACGCGGCAGCGCCGAGGTCTTGTTGATTCGTCACGCCGACGCGCTGCCCGGTCCTGAAGAGGTGATCGAGGGTGGCTACGATGTACAGTCGCTGAGCGAGCTTGGGCGCAAGCAGGCGGAGGCGCTGGGCGAGCGGTTGCGCGACGCCGGCCTGGCCGCTGTCTACAGCAGTCCCATCGGTCGAGCGCGCGAGACGGCGGGGTATGTGGCGCGAGCGGCCGGTGTCGAGGTACTCATCGAAGATGACCTGCGTGAGGTCGAGCTTGGGCACATTGGGCCGGACGCGCGTGAGGCGCTGACGACGGACGAGATCACCATCGCTCTACGCAAACGACTACACGAGATCGCGGTCATCATCGGCACAACTGGTCGCTGGTCGGCTATCGCGGGCTCAGAGCCGTCGGCCGCCCTACGCGCTCGCGTCACCGGCGTGATAGACCGCATCGCCGCGCGGCATCCTGGCGGGCGTATCGCGGCCGTCAGCCATGGCGGCGCGATCAATGCATTCTTCGCCGCTATCCTTGGCCTGGAACTGGATTACTTCTTCCCCGCCGTCAACACATCCATATCCATCGCCCGCGTCAAAGCGCCACGCCACGTCGTACTCGCGCTCAACGATATCAATCACCTGCGCGAGCGCGCCCTGCTCGAAGACGGTTAGCGGCGATACCAGAAGCGATCCCAGAGGTCCCAGAAAGTGTCGCCTGTCGCGATGACCTTGCGCGCGCCGACGATATCCACCCCTGGGCGGCTCTGGAAAGACGCCACATGCTCGGGCGAGGACAACTCCACGGTGAATGTGACGGGCGATGACGGCTTGTAGGGCACCGGCCAGTCGCGTGTGGAGAGCGCCTCGGTGACGCGCCGTTCGATCAGCGCGCAGGCGTCCGCGTGCGAGAGCGTGCGCGCGGAGAAGCGCCCAAGCCCCGTCTTCACCGGCGCGGTCACCAGTTTCGGCCCCAGGAGTTCCGTGACTTCGCGGCAGGTCGCTTCGTCTCCGGCGACGAACACGATGGGTACATCGAACGTGCCACAGATCGCCGCCTCGATGCCGCTCTCGCCCACCAGTTGCTCGTTGATCCAGGCGTTGTACCACGCCTCGCTGCTGACCGTATGGCAGAGGACGCCATCCGGTGTGCCCGCCATCGCGTGGGCTCCCACGATGAGCGATGCGTCGCACCCGCTTTGGAGCGGCTCGATGTAGCGACACCAGGCGTGGCCGAGCACGTAGGTCGCGCCGCCTTCCAGACGTTCTGGAATCAGGCTCTTGAAGCTGTGCGCGCCGCCCGCGCCGTGGCAATCCACGACGATGATGTCATCCGCCCCGGCGGCCTTCGCCCCGCGCACCGCCGCGTTGACCTCACCGGTCATGAGCCGGCGGCCCTCCTCATACATCGCTGCGCCCGCGTTGACCTGTTCCCAGACCTCGATTCCCGCGATGCCTTCCATGTCTACCCAAATGAAGACGCGCACCCGCAGCCCATCCTTCCCCAAGACACCTCGCACGTGGATCAGTCGTTTGTAAGCGCCAGCACAGCCCAATAGAGCGCCGCCGCGCCCGGATCGTCGGCCGCCGCGTCCACGCAGACGCGCGCGCTCACCAACAAATCTTCCTGTGGCGCGCCATCCAAGGTCGCGGGGCGGTCCGCGTCGAAGAGTTCATCCTCATCGTCGTCTTCGTCACAGATGTACCACTCGCCGCGCTTCTCGACGGTGGCTCCAGCAGTGGCGAACGGCTCCAGCAGCGCGGAAGTGGCGTCAAGCGCGTCGGCGATGCCAAGCCGGCCTGAGCGATAGCGCAGCGAAACGTCCTCGACCCGCACCGCCTGCGGCTCCGGTCGCGCTCGCCGCTGCAATGTGGGGAGCACCTGCGCCAACCACTCACCATCCACGACTGTCAGTCGCGGCAGAAAGACAGTGGCCTGCACTCGCCGCGCAGTATGATCGGCAAGTCGCGAAAAGAGCGGTGAAGTTCGGCGTGACATAGCGTCGCCTCTCGGTTCTGGAGCGCGACAATCTCGAAGTCTGTGCGCCACGCGCGCCTAATTCCAGGCGGCGGCGCTATATGAGATCGTCAGTCCTCCCTCTGCCACCAAACAACATAACACAATTGGAGCCACCTTGCATACGCGCGGCGATGCGTCCACCGAGTATACGTTTCCGACGCCCAATAGGCGCCAATTGTGCCACAATCCTTTCGGAGTGTTGTCTTACCGCGGAGGAGACGCGACGATGCGCGGACCGACTCAGATCTCCCCTTGCCGCTCGCTGCGTCTGGATGTTGCGCTGGCGCCGGCGATGTCCACCCACCGCAACTCCACGGTCGCGATTGTCGTGGATGTCATTCGCGCGACGACGACTCTTGCCGTCATGTTTGAGCATGGGTGCCGGCGCGTGCTGGTCGCGCCGGATATCACAAACGCTCGCGCCGCGCACATACGCCTGCCGACGGCGCTCCTAGCCGGCGAGGCGAACGGAGCCGCGCCGCCTGGCTTCGATCTCGGCAACTCGCCCGCCGAGATGCACGCGCAACTACTCGCTGGCCGCGAGGTCATCTTCGCGACCACAAATGGCACCCGCGCCCTTCGCGCCTGCGCGGACGCCAGGGCGGTCTACGCCGGTTCGTTGCGCAACGCGCACGCGGTCTGCGCCGCCGCCCTTGCCGAGGCCGTCATCGCCAGCGGGGCGCCAGCCGCCATACAGGGCCGACCTTCGCAAGCGCGACCATATTCAATCGAGCCAAGTGAGTCTAAGACCGAGGAGCAACCCGCGGACATACTCGTCGTCTGCGCCGGACGCGGGGACCGTCCATCCCTAGACGACACGCTCTGCGCGGGCTATCTCTGCCGGGAACTTCTGAGCAACGCAACGAATAGTGGACGAAACGTGTCGCTTGGGGAGGGCGCGCGCATCGCGGTCGCGACGCTACGGGACGCGCTGGCCTCCGGGTCGCTGTCAGAGGCTCTCGCCACAAGCGACGCGGCGCGCGCCATCAGCGCGATAGGACTCGTCGGCGACCTCGCATGGTGCGCGGCGACCGACGCGAGCCTGGCCGTGCCTCGCGTCACCGGCCACGACGAGGATGGACTCCTCATCGTCGAGAATTAGCGACCGCCCAAAGCATAACGTGGCGACTGTGTCTCCTCTCTCAGGAGTATCATTGATGTAGCCGATGAGCGCCTCAACCGTTTGTACTAATGCCGGCTCCATACTTACAATCTGGCGTGAGGATTGCAATATGGTTTTGCGGACTATCGTATCGGCGATAGGATTGACGATGAGGGCGGGGAGGACAGGCCAGGTGTTCACACGAGACGAATTGATTGCGGCAGCCAATACAAAGCCGATGGGTGGGCTGCTGCCGATGCGCTTCGCGGGCGGCGCGGTGGATAGCCGGCAGGTGCAGCGCGGCGAGCTCTTTATCGCGCTCCGCGGCGCGCAGACGGACGGGCATCGCTACATTGGCGCCGCGATCCGCGCGGGAGCCGCCGCCGTGCTCTGCCAGCGTCCCGACGAGGAGGCGGCCGCGCGCGGCGTTCCCCAGATCATCGTCAACGATCCGCTCGATGTCCTCCAACGCCTCGCGAACCGGCATCTGCGACGCCAGCCGTACACCCGCGTCATCGCCGTCACCGGCAGCAATGGCAAGACCGGCGTGAAGGAAGCGGTCGCGTCGTTGCTCCAGCACCTCGCGCCGACCTTGAAGACCGCCGGGAACCTCAATACCGAGACCGGCGTGCCGCTTACCCTGCTGCGGCTGAATCCCGAGCATAAGTTCGCGGTGCTCGAGATGGGCGCGCAATGGGTAGGCGAGATTTCGATGCTCTGCCGGATCGCTCCCCCGGATATCGCCGTCGTTACCGTGGTCGGGCCGGAGCATCTCGAGTTCTTCGGCAGCATGGAGAACGTCGCCAAGGCGGAGAGCGAAGCCGTGGCCGCCCTCCCCGCGGACGGCATCGCCATCCTCAACGACGATGACCGCGCCGTGCGCAAGATGGCCAAGCGCACGCGAGCGCGCATCGTCACCTACGGACACCGGCCCATTGCATCCGTGCGCGCCCAGCGCTCCGGCGGCAACACCCTCGAAGGCATGCGCTTCACCATCACCTACGGCAACCAACGCTCGCGCGTCCATCTCAACATCCCCGGCGAGCACGCCGTCACGACGGCGCTGGCGGCGGCGGGCGTCGCGGTGAGCTGCGGCATGAATCTTCAGACCATCGCCGCTGGTTTGAGCGAATTGCGCCCGGTCAAGCGGCGCGGCGAAATCAAGCCGGCGATCAATGGCGCGACGCTGGTGGACGACACCTATAACGCCAACCGGCAGTCTGCAATCGCCGCTATCTCGCTACTCCACGGCGCGACGATCCCGGAGGCCGCCAAACGCTGGTTTGTGTTTGGCGACATGCTCGAACTCGGCAAATACTCGCATGATGAGCACGCGGCTGTTGGCAAGGCGGCGGCCGGTACGATTGACGAGCTTGTCCTCGTCGGCACGGAGGTGCGCTCGACGGCGGACGCCGCCACCAGGGCCGGCATGCCGACCGACCGCGTACACCTCTACAGCGCCAATCTCAACGATGGCGGCGCGATGTCGCAGGCGCGACTTGAGGCAGCCGCGTTTGTCCGCGAGCGCATCGGTCAGGGCGATGTGGTGCTCGTCAAGGGATCGCTCGGCGCCGGGATGGACGCCGTTGTCGCGGAACTGCAAGAGAAGCGCAACGCCGGGCGACGACAGTCCGACATCTCCGCGCGGCTCCTCCAACTGGCGGCCCCTGACACTGTCCAGTCGGTTCCAGAGCGCGCGAACTAGCGCGCGGGCGTCATTCGGGGCGCGTCTGCTCGTCGCCCAGGCTGTTCAGAGTTGGGGCGTCGGCGGGGTACAGCGACGCGCTGGCGTTGCTTGCGGTCGGCTCACGCGATGCGCCGGCGAGTGTCGCTTGTTCAGACTCCGCGGCCCCTACCTCGCCGTCCGCGCGAGCCTGTTCATCTTCGCCGCGTGGACGCTTGCGATAGACGTAGACCATCGCGCCGAGGATGATGAGGAGCACGACGACACCACCGATCACCGGCAACACCGCCGCGATATTGACCGCGCTGCTCGACACGTCAATATTCGCCACCTGGTTTACGTGGACGGTGTACGTGATGGTGTCTCCGCTGACCGTCCCGCCGGTATGCGAGCTGACACCACCCGGCATGGTGATCGCGAACGACTCGCGCGCATCCTTCAGGAGTTGCGTGTACGTCGGGTTGTTCGCGACGCTACTATCCAACGCGAAGTTTAGCTGTCCCGTGACATGGAACGACGTGGTGAACCCCGATGCGCGGCGCGACACCTGAAAGTAATCGGTCGGGCTTGAGGTCGCCCCGGCTGTCGCGCCGCTCGTATCACAGCCTTGCGGCGCCGTCCGCAGGAGTTCGTTCAAGGTGTTGACGTTCGCGAACTTCCAGGTGAAGCTCCAATACGTGTAGGTGTCCTGAGCGTATTTGGAGACCGTGGCCCCTTGCGCCTTCTCCGTTGTCTCGCAGGCGTCCAATTGAGAGACCAGCGACGGACCGCCCAGGCTCACCAACTGTTGAGAGAGTCCAAGATTGAGTGTATAGGCGCCGGAGCCATCGCTATTCAATTTGACGCTGCGATCAACATGTACGCAGCCTGAAAGCGTCAGCGCCAGCAGGCAGAGGAGCCCGACGACTGGAAGCGCGCGGCGTAGTGTCTGTATCAAGCAATCACCTCGTATGCCGATTTGTCGCTTGCCGTCGCGGCCCGTCATCCACGACCGCGCGACGATGGCGCAGAAGCGCATTCGCAGGATACCAACGCCGTAGGCGACCGTCAACGTGAGCGTGCCGGTTTGAGGGCGCGTTGCGCGGTATGGTACGTTGACAGGGTAAGTGTGAATGGCAACAGCGGGCGCGTGTATTCCACGATTCTCGGAGGCGACGATGACGAGCACATCTCACTGGCAGGCGGAACTTACCGCGGCGGCAGGCGCTTTGCCTATCGAGCGGCTCACCGGGTCGAGCGACACGGATGTTGCAATTATCGGCGCGGGTATAACGGGAATAGCCGCCGCGCTCTGGTTGGCGCGGGCGGGTGTACGCGTCGTCGTCCTCGAAGGGCGAACAGTCGCGGCGGGCGCGAGTGGGCGCAACGGCGGGTTCCTGTTGAGCGGCACAGCGGAGAGCTACAGCGCGGCGGTCGCGCGCTTTGGCCGGAAGCGCGCGCGCCGCATCTGGGAGTTCAGCGTCAGGAATCACGAGATTGCGCGGGAGCTTGTCGGCGAGCTTTCCGCGCGGGGGTGGGAGACGGGCTACCGGCAATTGGGCAGCCTCCGCATCGCGGCGAGCGAGGCAGAGCTCGACGAGATTCAGGCAAGTCTCCCGCTCATGGCGGAGGATCACCTGCGCGTTGAGCGAGTGACTCGCGAGGAGCTACCCGCGTGCTTGCGCTCAGCCTATTTTGGTGGTGTCCGCTACCCAACCGATGGTGAGATCCAGCCGGCACGCTTTGTGACGGGAATTGCGTCGCTGGCGGCGCGCGCCGGCGCGCGCATTTATCAGGAGTCGCCGGTGGTTGGTCTCACGGCGATTGACGACGGCTGGCGTGTGCGGACATCGGATGGCAATGTCCAGGCGAATCGCCTCCTGCTCGCCACGAACGCCTGGCTGCCCGCGCTTGGGGAGCACCTCGGCGCGGACTGGTTGGCGCAGGCAATCACGCCCACACGGGGACAGATGCTCGTCACGGCCCCGGCGCCGGACCGTCTCTTTGAGTGTCCCTGCTACGCGGACGACGGCTACCAGTACTGGCGTCAACTCGCGGATGGCCGGCTCGCTGTCGGCGGATGGCGCAACCGGTCTTTCGCGACGGAGGCGACCACAGATGAAACCGCGCACGACGAGGTACAGACGCATCTCGACGCCTTTGTACGCGTGACGCTCGGACTGACGGACCTCCCTATCGAGCAGAGGTGGGCTGGCATCATGGCCTTCTCCGCCGATGGCCTGCCGCTCGTCGGCCACGTACCCGGTGTCCGCGAGTGCTACATTGCCGGCGGCTACACCGGCCACGGCAACGCCTACGCGCTACACGCGACGCAGGTCGTCGCGGCGCTCATGCTGGGGAGCGACCACCCAGCCGCAGATCTCTTCGAGCCAGGTCGCTTCGCCGAGAGCGCTGACCCGCGATGACCCGCGCGGATAAGGAGGGAGCGCCCGCTATTACGGTCCACAAGCTCGATCCGGCCGGCCACCACGTGACGAGCTACCCCGGAAAGCTCATCGAGCATGTGGCGGGCGGCATCAAGCTGGAGGCATACTGGACCCGGCCGGCGCTCCCGCTCGGCTACACTACCTTCGAGACCGGCGACCGATTCATCGAGTGGTTTTACAGCGACCGTTGGTACAACATCTTCGCCATTTTCACCGCCGGCGGCGCGCTGAAGGGCTGGTACTGCAACATCGCGGAGCCGGCCCGGATCACCGCCAGCGAGATCACGTGCCGCGATCTTCTGCTGGACCTGTGGGTGAATCCCGACGGAGCGTGTCGCGTCCTCGACGAGGATGAGTTCGCGAGCGACATCAACCTCACCGATGCCGAACGCGCGCACGCGCTTCGCGGGCTCGATCAGCTCCGCGACATGGTGAATGGCCGTCTGCCGCCGTTTGACGAGGTGAAAGTCGGTTAGGCAAGCGGCCCTGATGAGATGCTATACAGGATTGTGTTGCACGTCGAGGCGACGCGGTTGCCGATGTCTTCGAGGATCACCGCGATGAGCAGGAGCCGGTTGAAGTCGGCGCCGCTGCGTGGATTGACGGCGAGCGCACGCTCGACATTCGCCTTGAACGAGAGAAAAAGTTGATCAAGCTCGCCGTCCTCACTGAGCAGACGTTTGGCGAGCACGGTGTCGTGGGTCGCGGTGGCGACGACACTCCCACGAATCTCGACGTACGCCTGGCGCACCAACTGGACCAGCAAGAGCGGAGCGTCGCCTCCCGCCTGGATCAGATGCGTGTCGGCCATGCCGCCGAGCCAGAGCGCATGTTCAGCGATCTGACGGCTGTCATCCGCGATCCGCGCGAACTCAGCCGCGATCTGTTGTACCTCCACGATCCGACGCAGGGCGGCGCTAGATCGCGTGCTACGGCGCAGGAGCCCAAGTGACCGTTGGTGGAGCGACCGATACAGTTGGGCGCACTGCTGCTCATGTTCCATCGCGACGTGCGCCGCCTGCGCCTCCTGTGGAAACAGCAGCGCGGCGGATGCGTTTTTGAAAACATCCTCCGCCATGAGACCCAGCTCAGTGACTTCGTCGAGCAGGCCGGCGACTAATTCAGTGGCGGCCAGCTCGTGGTCAGATTCAGTGTGCGTCATAGTGTCCACCCGCGGTCCCAACGCTTATCCGCAAGCCAGTACGTACGATTCTCATATGCCCTCAGTGCGCGCCGCTGGTCGCTGCCGCAAATGATCCCAACCCTTTGGCTCTAACGCCGTGAGCGCGACCGCGGCGTCGCGCATCTTGAGTCCGGCTTCCGCCTCTCGAATCTCGCCGATCACCGCGCATGCGCAGCCGCAAGTCGCCAGCGTCTCTCCGAGGCGTGACACATCCTCCGGTCGGGCGGTGAAGAGAAGCTGGTAGTCCTCGCCTCCGTTGAGGGCGAGTGTCAGGGGATCGCGGTGATACACGGTGGCGACCGCGTGGGCGGCGGGATGAACGGGTATCGCGCTGGCGTCCAGCACGGCGCCGACACCACTCGCCTCGCAGAGATGGGCGAGGTCCGCCGCGAGTCCGTCGCTCACATCGAGCATCGCCGTCACCCGTCCCGACCGCGCCAGCGCCTCGCCCTCCCGCACGAGCGGCCAGGGGCGCTCCATCGCGTCTCGCGCCCCGCGAACAGTCGCCGCGTCCAGCGGACCCGCCCCATGAGGCGCGGGAGAGAGGGTCAATACACCCGCCGCCGCCGCGCCGAGCGCGCCCGTCACAACCACCGCGTCGCCGACCTGAGCACCTGAACGCAGGGTGGCCCTTCCCGCGGCTACCTGACCAAGCAACGCAACATCTATCGTGAGCGGACCGTCGGTGGACGAGACGTTACCACCGACAATGGCGACATCGAACCCGCGCGCAAGCTCGCGCATCCCACGATAGACGCCATCGAGCACAGCGACAGCGGTCTCCACGGGCGCCAGGAGTGAGATAAGCGCCCACTTTGGGGTCGCGCCCATCGCCGCGATGTCGCTCAGGTTGACGGCCAGCGCCTTATGCCCAATCGCCTCAGGAGCGGTCACTGACAGCAGAAAGTGCCGCCCCTCGACCTGCGCGTCTACGGTGGCGACCAGGCGTTCACCCGCGACCGGAACGAGCACCGCGGCGTCGTCGCCTACGGAGACGACAACATCATCCCGCGTCTCAAGGCCGCTCGTGAGGCGATGAATCAATTCGAACTCGCCAAGCTCAGATAGACACACAGTCCGCACCCGGTCCTCTCTTCGCGGTCCGCGACCTGGGGCAATGCAGCAAGTATACGTTGGGTGGGAACGGCGCGTAAAGCGAATGGTCGCACCCGACTCTCGCGATCATGGCCACTCCCAACGCGAGGCCCATGTGGCCGCGAATTGACGCGCCGTTGCTCGGTCGGATATACTTTCACCTAGTGCGCTCCCCACCAGGATGATTCTGTTCCCCGACGCCACACAGAGGATAGCATGCCATCAGCCGGCAGGCGCGCGGTTACAAAGCCGCACACTTCCGCGGACTCCCGCGACGACTTTCTTGATCTCGCTGGCCACGAGCTTCGCACCCCCATCACGGCGCTGCGCGGCCAGGCGCAGTTGCTTCAGCGACGGCTGCGCGCTCAGCCGGACCGCGCGTCGGACGCCGATGCGCTGGACAGGATGATGTATCAGATCGAACGGCTCAATCTCGAGCTTGACATCTATCTGGACGCCTCGCACATCTTTCGCAGACGCTTCGACCTGCTCCCTATTGACTGTGACCTCGTCGCAATCGCGCGCCGTCTCGTGGAGACGTATACCGCCGGAGTCGGCACCCATGAATTCACGCTGGAGACCGACGACGACGAGATACGCGGCTACTGGGATCGAAAACGCCTCCACATGGCGACGGCGTCGTTGCTGGCAAACGCCGTCAAGTTCAGCGCGGGCGGCAAGGTGCGTGTGCGGACGATGGTCGTCGGGGCCAATGCGCGGCTCGAAGTCCACGACGCGGGCGTGGGCGTGCGACCTGCCGACCGCTATCGCATCTTCGAGCCATACGAGCGCGGCAGCAATGCGGCGCACGGGGGCGCGGGGTTGGGCCTTTTCGTGACGCGCGCCATCGTGAAGCGCCACCAGGGTCGCCTCGGCGTGCGCGCCCGTCCGGGTGGTGGCAGCATCTTCTGGCTGACGGTGCCGATGCCGTCCGCCCAGAACGAGCGGTAGTCGCGGGTTACAGCGACTCCAGCGCCTCTTCAGGTGTGCGGAGCCGGCCAAGGAAGATGGGCACGTCCAGCTTCGTGTACCGGCGCACCTCAGTCGCGCGGAGCGCCTCCATCATCCGGCAAAGTTCCGAGGCGTCATCCGACTCGTTGGCCAGAATGAATTCGTAGTCGCCCAGGCCGAACGAATCTACCGTGTTGGCCAGTACCCCGCCGCCCGTCTCGGTCTCCGTGGCCGGCTGGGCCACGGCGGTCGCCGCGCCGCCCGCGCCGGTTGAAGGAGTCGCGCCGGCGCCTAGGTACTCGCGCGCCACCGCGAAGCGCCGCCCGACGAGGCCATGTTCGGCCATCAGTTCGCGCCGCCGCTCGTAGGGCAGCAGATACCATTCGGCCGTCTTCACGAACGGGTAGACGCTGATGAAGTTCTTGGGCCGCGCGCCGAGCATAAAGGACGGCAGATGTCCGGGATCGTAGCGAGCACCCGCGACCACGCCAATGTACGTCTGCGTGGCGCTCAGATACCGGCCGAGACCCGTATGGCGCAGCGTCACCGCGAACTCCTGCATGGCGTCCAGGTCCGTGCTATGGACCCACAACATCAGGTCAGCGTCTTCGCGGAAGCCGACCAGGGAATAGACACCTCGGACAGTCACGGACGCCGGCAGCGACTCTAGCGCCTTCAGAAACTGTTCTTTGCCTGCTCGCTGTTGCGCCTCGGGAAGGCGCGGATACGCCTGATCGAGCTTGTACAGCCAGTAGGCCGCGTATGTCGTCTCGGACGAGTTGTGTGCCATGCGTTTTC
>DATEGV010000356.1:0-9972 GCA_035279925.1 Ktedonobacterales bacterium
ACGATCACCGTCCGCGCGAAAAACGGCTCCAGACCAGACGCCTCAATTTTCAGGCGCTGCTCGTCCACGTCGCCTTTGGTGACAAGCGCCAGGTCATGGCGCGGACTCAGATACTCCAACGTCTCCCGGACACCCGGCAGCATTTCGATGGGATTCCGGCGAATCGCGAGCGCCAACTCGTGGACGTGCGCCACATCCGCCGGGGAGACTTCGCGCTCTGCCAGCCGGCGATAGGTGACCTCAAGGTTCCGCGCAAAGCTCGCCGTGCCATACCCACCCGTCTGCTCTACCTCATTGAGGACGCGACGCACCTCGTCGGCGGAGAGCGTTGAATGCGCGAGGAATGAGATGAATTCCGCAATCGTCCGCTCAAAGTAGATGTTGTTCTCCCAGAGTGTGTCATCGGCGTCAATGAGCAGATACTGCCTCACCTGTTCCCCTCGCTTCGTTCATGCTGTCGTCGCGCGGCTCCGCGCGTCGCGAAGGGTATTGTACGCCGCCGGCGCCAACCGAGTACAGAGCCGTGGAGACCAGTGCCACCAGACACCCGCGACGGGTACGCGCCTCGTTTCCTGTCCATCGTCAACAGTAACCCGACTAGGACTTTTATCCTAATTTCCGCTTGCCCCCCAGCGCGCCCGACAACCATGCGGCAGGGATCGCGGCTGCGCTGGACTCGGCATCGAGCGGGCGTGTCGAAAAGACACGATAGCAATCGCGCGCATGGAGCCGGAATCCATGCGGTTTCCCCTTGATTTGATCGTGACGAGTCGAATTGACGAGCGGTGACACAATCTGGCACGCTCTCACCCGCGGTCATCACCAGGGATGTGGCTGGAATGCGTCGGGGGGTGGCTGCCGTGAGCGACGTACCTGCGGAGACGGGCACGGTTGCCCGCTCCCTACGTGACAGGAGGATTCCCATTCACGCTCTTACGTCATCCAGACGGAACCGCATTCTCGCCGGCGTCGCCGTCCCGGCGCTGCTCATCATGAGCAGTCTCGCCGCGGTCGTCGCGTTCCATGGCAAGAACCAGACTGCCCACGCGGCCGCCGGCCTCGTCCCATCCGGCATGCCCAAGCACTTCAGTTTCGGGATTATGGACGCGCCGGGGGGTGAGGGCTATCTCAGCTCGATGCGCGCCGCCAATGGCACTGCCTGGGACTATCGGTACCAGTATCTCTCAGCCGGAGCGAACACCGGGCATGGCTGGGCCACCTGGAACGCGCCCGCCGGCCAGTTCGCCACGTATTACATGCAGGCCAGCAACGGCGCCGGCGTCATGCCCGCGTTTGTGTACTACCAGCTCCTGCAATCCAATGGGCCGTCCGGCTCCGGACAGGGCGGCGCGGATCTGGCGCACCTGGCCAGCGCCACGACGATGAGCGCGTACTACGCCGACTGGGCGCTGCTGATGCAAAAGATCGGCTCGTTCGGCAAGCCGGTGCTGGTCATCGTCGAGCCCGACCTTTGGGGATTCATGCAGCAGGCGGTCTCTGGACACGGCAATAGCGCGACAGGGATCCCCGCGAGCGTGGCTAGCTCCGGCTACGCCGACGCGCAAGGGTTCGCCAACAACGCGCAGGGATTCGCCTGGGCGCTGCTGCACATCCGCGACAAATACGCCGCCAACGCGATCCTCGCGCTACACGCGTCGCCCTGGGGAACCGGTACGGATATCGCCAGCGACACGAGCGGGAGCGTCAACGCTGTCAGCGTCGGCGCGCAGACGGCCCAGTTCCTCAACTCGGCTGGCCTGACGAATCCGCCCGCTGGCGTCTCGACCTTCGATGTCCTCTCCAATGACATCGCCGATCACGACTCCGGCCAGTCCGGGACCTGGTGGGACCCGACCAATACCACCTTCCCCAACTTCAACCGCTACACGCAGTACGCCACCGCGCTCTCGACCGGCACGAACCGGCGCATCGTCATGTGGCAGGTGCCAGTAGGCAACCAGTACTTCGACACCGAGAACAACAGCGCCGGCCATACGCAGGACAACAAGGCGCAGTACATCCTCGGTCACATCTCAGCGTTCGCGAACGCCGGCGTGATCGCGGTGCTGTTTGGTCCAGGCAACGGCGGCACGAACGTCATGGACGCGCGCCATGATGGTGTGACCAATCCCGCGCCGATCAGCACGTACCAGTGCAACAACTGCAACAACCACACGAGCCAGTACGCCGATGACGATGGCGGCTATCTGCGCATCAACCTGGGCCAGTATTACAAGAGTGGCGGCTATCCGCTGAACACTGGCACGCCGACGCCAACCTCCACAAGTTCCTCCACAGGCACCCAGGTGAACAACGCGCCATGCAGCGCTGTCATCAACGGCCAGACGATGACTGGCTTCTGCAACGGCAACTTCACGCCGAACGGACCGACACAGCCGACCGCGACCACTCAGCCGACCGGGACGACACCTCCGACGGAGTTGACTCCTCCTACCGGCGGCGACGGCACCGCCGCTCCGTGTGACGGCTCCCATAGCGAGGGCGGCTGCGCAACGCCCGGCGCGACACGGAAGTAGACGGGGAAGACGAGGACGACATGACACACCAATACGACGAACGCGATCAGTGGCACAGAAAGCGCCACCCAAATACTGGACGCGACGACGAGTTTTCGCCGACCGAGCCGATGCGCCTGCCTTTCGGCGCGGACCCGGACCGCGCCGCGCCCGCTCACGACACGAATGACCGGCCAGCGCCGCGCCTGCCCCGCTCAGCACGGCCGGGACAGTTTCTGGGCAACCCCCTTATCGGGGAAACTACGCGCCGACCGGCCCAGCGCCCGCCCTCCTTCTCGGACGATGCGTCTCGGGCGCGCCACGAGGCAGAGGTGACCCGCCGCAAGCGCGCGCCACGGGTCATGGCGTGGAACGAACCGGGGGCGAAACACTTTGACGCTCCAGACGCTCGCGACATGATGGCCGCGCGCACCGAGCGCACTGGACCAAGCGATCTGGTTGGACGAAAGTCGAGCTTCTCGCGCCGCCTCGGCCAGACGCGAATCACGCGAACTCGCGCCGCGCTGGGAGCGGTCGCGTCGCTGCTCGTAGTCTTCTCCGCGGTGGCGGCGGTACTGATTCACGGCGGCGCGTTCACCGCGCATGCCGCTGTCGGGGCGCCATCGGGCGTCAGCGTCGCCTGGGGCGATTCGACGGGCCTCGTACGTTGGCCAGCCGTCGGCGGCGCGACCGGCTATGAAGTGACGCTCATCCGCATGTCGGATAAGGGCATCATGCAGCAGTTCAAGGTGCCCGCGACGCAGCTCGCCGCCGATGTGCAGGCGCTCTGGTACGGCGAACACTATGAGGTCGCGGTGCAGGCGATTGACGGCAGCGGGCAACTCGGCGCGGCGTCCCTCAGCGCCGTCGGCGCGTCGTCGCCCATTTCGCGCGCCACCTATAACGGCTTCCTGGATCAGGAGAACCGCGCTGCCGGCGCGATTGACCCCAATCTCTGGGACATGCGCATCTACGACACGAATGAATCGCACTACGGTGTGACGTTCGTCAACGGACAACTGCATTACCACCTCGTGGCCGGCAGCGTTATCGGACATCAGACCGTCTCGACGATGCGCGCGCGCGTTCCCGTGGACTGGACGGGCCGCACAGCGACGATTCACGGCGAGGTGGACCTGAAGGGCACGTTCCACAACTGGTTCGCGGCGGTGCTCTCGCCCCAGGCGACGGGACCGGATCGCATCATTGACCTGACCGATCGCGGCTACATGCCGCGCACGATGCCACAGCTTGAGCTCTTCGACGACCAGGACGGCCTGCATCTCCTGTACGCCGAGGGCAACCACACGGCTCCGCTCGATCTGGGCCACGTGCCCAACCCGGTCAATCTCTCCAACGTGCGCGACGACCTCGTCTGGAAGGTTAGCGACACGCAGGTTCAGGTGATTCTGGACGGCAAGCCCGCCCTCAGCGTGACACTGCCCTCCGCGCTAGCGTTCTCGCACGGCTACCTGACCCTCGCGGCTGAGGACTATCCCAACGCCACGGGCGGCGTACACACGCCGACGGCCTGCGACGCGACGATGAGCAACTGCAACATCTGGCACCTGGACAACTGGGGCTTCGACGCGGCCTCCGGCCAGCAGCCCGCGACGGCGGCCTACTACGCCAATGGCTGCGCGCCCTATCCCACGACACCCAGCGGCGCGGATTTCGCGACGACGCCGGACGTGGAATGCGGCACGGTCAGTGGCAATGCCTCAACCACCGTCAATGTCGCCAATGCGAGCAATCTGACCGGCGCGGCGGTGAGCTTCGAGGTCAAGAATCCCGGCAGCGTCCAGGTGAGTGTAAACGGCGGCGGATGGCAGGCAGCGAACTACATCGCCGGCGACATCAACCAGTACGCGGCGCAGGACTATGTCGTGAATGTGCCGGCGTCGCAGCTCCATAGCGGCGCGAACACGGTCAACTTCCAGTTGGGCGGCGACGCGAAAGCGTTCAACACAGAGATTGAGACGACAGCGTCTACGCCGTACTCCGCGCCGGCTGAGCCGACTGAACCGACGCCGCTGGGCACGTGGGGCGGGAGCATTCTGCCGACCTCAACCTCAACCTCTACATCCACGAGCACGACAACGGCGACGAGTACGACGACGGCCACCAGCACAGCCTCGACGACGGCGACCGCCACGTCTACTTCGACCCAGACGGCAACCGCTACGTCCACCAGCACGACGACGGTTTCCCCAACGTCGTACCCGATGAACAACACGCCCTGCACGGTGACGATCAACGGCCAGCAGATCAGCGGGACATGCACGGGCACGTTCACACCGGCGGGCGCGACCGGCACCCCGACGCCGACCGCGACCGCAACCACAACCACCACACCGACACCGACCGGCACGGCGACCAGTACGCCCACGCCGACGGCAACCCCAACAGGCACTCCTACCCCGCCACCAGCCAATGGCGGACGACAGGCGGGCATCAACGTCGCGCCGAGCATGCGGCCCTGGCGCTACAGCGGCGCGAACCCGGACGGCTGGTGGTGCGTGCCGCCGAACTGTTATCAGAACCCGAACCCGATGACCACGATCAACAACGAGCTTGCCATGGCGCAGCAGTTGGGCGTCGCCGAGGTGCGGGTCGAGTTCCCCTGGGCGCTGATCGAGACCGGGAACGGCGTCTATGATTGGTCGCGCGCCGACGCCATCGTCAACGCCGCCAACGCGCATGGCGTTCAGCTTCAGCCGATCCTGGTGTACACGCCGTCCTGGATCAACAGTGATCCTACGCAGTCGCCGACGGCAAGCCAGTTCTCCGCCTTCGTTTCGGCGATCGTGAGCCGGTACCACAGCAGTATCCACTATTGGGAGATGTGGAACGAGCCGGACCACTACCACTACTGGAACGCGGGCGAACAAGCCTACGTCTCGAACATCCTCGTGCCGGGCTACGCCGCCGTGAAGGCGACCGACTCCAGCGCGAAGGTGATCATCGGCGCGCCCTCCTGGGCCAACAACGGCTGGCTCAACACCATCTACAGCATGGGCAGCGGCAACAGCTTCGACATCATGGCCTGGCACGACTACAGCGGCGGCGGCCAGGTGCTCGCGGACGCCCAGAGTGTCCAGAACGTGCTGAACGCGCACGGTCAGAGCAGCAAACCGCTCTGGCTCGGCGAGTACGGAGTGCAGGAGCAATCTACGAGCGACACCCAGCAGCAGGCGCTCTTGCAACAGGTGTTGACCGCGTCGAATAGCCCGATCGCGATGGCGGTCTGGTACAACTTGCGCGACGACAACTCTATGACGTGTTGTCCACCGTCGGTCGCGGTCTCGGCCAATTGGGGCCTCGTCCAGCATGACGACGCGACGTTCAAGCAGGGCTTCGCTCTGCTCAAGCAACTCATCGCAGGCGGCCTGCCGAAACCCAGTTAGGCCAATCGCCGGCTCAATGCGAGATCCCCCTTCCCACATCTGGGAGGGGGGATTTCGTTGTCCCACTTATCCCCATTCGTCCGCATCAAAGTCCCGATCAAAGGTTGAGTCCGCGCCAGCCAGCGGGTATACTTACAGGAGGTATCCGCGCGCGGGCGTCGCTTGACGCCTCCATGTCCGCATGCCCTCTTACCCACCATTCGCTGAGGAGGCGACACCCGTGAAGCTGAGCTGTA
Organism: Ktedonobacterales bacterium; assembly: GCA_035279925.1. Taxonomy (GTDB): domain Bacteria; phylum Chloroflexota; class Ktedonobacteria; order Ktedonobacterales; family JADMIN01; genus DATEGV01. The sequence continues at coordinate 6,160 of DATEGV010000356.1, forward strand.
AGCAGCAAGACCTTGCCAAGGGGCTTTCCATCGTCGGTCACGCCGTCTCGACGCGCTCGACCCTCCCCATTCTCTCGCACATTCTGCTCGCGACCGATGGCGACGGACTGCGGCTCTCAGCCACCAACCTCGAAATCGGAATCACTTGCCGTGTGCCTGCCACCGTGCAGACGGAGGGGCAGACGACCGTTCCCGCGCGCCTCTTCACCGATTTTGTCAACAGCCTGGCTCCGGCCGGCGTGGACCTCACGCTGCAGCCCGATTCGCAGAACATGAAGGTCGTCGGCCAGCGCAGCCAGGCCACGATTCGCGGTATGGACCCCAGCGAGTTCCCCTCCATCCCCAGCGCGGACGCCGACGAAGCCGCCGTCACCCTCGACTGCGCTGAGTTGCGTTCGATGATCGCCTTGACCGCGTTTGCCGCCGCCACCGATGACGCGCGCCCCGTCTTCACCGGCGTGCTCGCGCGCATCCAGGGCAACCGGCTGACCTTCGCCGCCGCCGACAGCTTTCGTCTCGCCGTCGCGCGCACCGATCTGCCGTCCGCGGACGCGCCCGCTGGCGATGTGCTGATTCCCGCGCGCACCCTCACCGAACTGGCGCGCGTGCTACCGGCAGAGGGCAGCGTGCGGATGCGCGTCACGCCGAACCGTAATCAGGTGCTATTCCAGGCCAGCGATGTGCTGCTCGTCTCCAATTTGATCGCCGGCCAGTTCCCCAACTTCGACGCCATCCTGCCGAAGACGCGCTCCACCCGCACCGCGCCCGACACGGCGGAGGTGCGCCAGTCGGCCAAGACGGCGGCGCTCTTTGCCAACACCAGCGCCAACATCGTACGCCTGAAGGTGGATTCCGGCGAGGGTGGCGGCCTCACTCCCGGCTCCCTGACGCTGGAAGCGACGGCCGAGGAGATGGGCGACACGACCTCGACGCTGCCGGCCAGCGTGGATGGTCCTGGGTTGGAGATCATCTTCAACGTCAAGTATCTGACCGACGTGCTGGGGGTGATTGACACTCCGACCGTCGCGCTCGAGTTCAACTCGCCACAGCAGCCCGGTGTCGTCAAGCCGATTCCCAACGGCGACAACGACGACAAGTACGTCTACGTCATCATGCCGATGCACAACGCCCGCTGAGCGAAGGACAAGCAACGTGTCCACATCGGCAAGCCAACCATTGACCGACAAGCAGCGCGTCTTCGCCGATGCGCTGCTGACCAGCGGCGCCGTGAAGTTCGGCGCGTTTCGCCTCAAGCTTCACGAGACCCAGCCGGACGCGCCGCTCTCGCCCCTGTATGTGGATCTGCGGGTATTGCAGTCGTTCCCCGATGCGTTGGACGCGGCGGTCGCCACACTGGCGGAGCTCATCGAAACGGAGAAGCTCGCCTTCACCCGCTACGCCGGCATCCCGATGGCCGCGACACCGCTCACCGCCGTGCTCTCGCATATCACGCGCATTCCCATGATTACGCCGCGCGAACTGAAGTCGCACGGCAGCGGCGAGAGCATCAACGGGGCGTACATTCCTGGCGAGACGGTACTGGCGATAGACGACGTGGTGACGCACGCCGACAGCAAGATCGAGGCGATTCGCGTGCTGGAGGCGAACGGCCTCATCGTGCGCGATGTCGCGGTGCTGGTGGACCGCGAGCAGGGCGGCCCGCGCATGCTCGCTGACGCCGGCTACACGCTGCACGCCGCGCTGCGCCTCAGCCAGCTTCTCGCCTATTGGCGCACCACCGGCGGGATTGACGCGACGACGGACGCCAGACTGCGGGCTTACTTCGGATAGGGCTTACCACTGATCCCAGTGCAGCACCTTCTCCAGCGGCTCGCGCGGCCCCGGCGCGAACTCCGTCCCTTTCGTGTAGGCGAGCGGAATCAGCGCGGTCTGCATCACCTTCTCGTAGGGGATACCCAGCAGCGTCGCGGCGTCCTGTTCGAAGAAGAGATGCACCGTCGTCCAGGAGCTCCCCAGCCCACGTGAGCGCGCCGCCAGCATGAAGCTCCAGACGGCGGGCAGGATCGAACCCCATTGGCCGGACTGCTCGACGACGGCCGATGTGTCCGTGCGGCCGCGAATGCACGGGACGAGCATGGCGGGAACTTCGTGCATATGGTCGGCGAGGTACTGTGAGGAGTCGCGGATGCGTTCGAGTGTCTGCGCGCGCTCCGGCGAGAGCTTCACGCCGCCGGCCGCCTGGATCTGCGCCGCCTGCATGTTCAGATAGACTTCCCAGCCATGCCGATAGATGTCGGCCAGCGCGGCGCGTTTGGCCTCGTCCGTCACCACCACGAACTGCCAGCTCTGCCGGTTGCCGCCCGTCGGCGCTTGCAGGGCCAGCGCGAGGCATTCGCGGATCACCTCCGGCTCGACGGGGCGGGTGAAGTCCAGGCGTTTGCGTACCGAGCGCGTGGTCGAGAGCAGTTCGTCGGCTGAAAGATCGAGTATCGGCATGCGGTCTCCTCATTATCTCGCTACGAACGCCAACGCTTCGCGCGCCAGCGCCAGCCACGCTAACGGCGACGTAGTCTCCAGCGACAGCCACTCCGCCATCAGCCGGCCGTTCTTCTTGGGGTCAAAACGCGCGCCGTCGCCGGACGCCAGCAGAGAGTCCACTCGTCGGCGCGGCAGCTTGACCACGAGCCGGCCGCCGGCGAGCATCGCGAAGATCCTCCCATGGATCTTCAGCGCGTCCGCGCCGAATCCGCGCGTCGCCGCCAGACCGTCGCCCGGCAGGGTGACGCCCTCGACGCCGATGAACTCGGCGACCAGCGCCTCAAATCGCTCTTCCGGGGTCAATGGCGCATGCGCCATGATCGTGACGCCTCCCCCTGGCGCGGCGCCCGCCGCCCACGGCGATCCCGCCAACGTCGCCGTTCAGCAGACACACGGAATGGCTCTCCCGTGACATTGTACCCGACGCGGGATGGGTAAGCGAGGTGTGCTAGACGCCTTCATGCTGGCGCCATTCCGCGACGCGCCGCTTGAGCGTGAGAACCTGCGATTCGCCCTCACGGTTGAGCGTGCCGGTTACCGGTGAGTAGCGCACGCCGAGCAGCCAGCGGTCCGCAACGACCCATTGCTCCTCAGTCGTCGCGCATTGCCGCAACTCGTCCAGAGGTAACGCAAACGGATACGCCAGGTCGCCGAATCCGTCGTGTTCGAGCATGACGAGAAAGGCCTCGAAGTGTCCCATACGTTCTGGGGTACGGTTCTCCTGCGAGATGCTCACGGACGAATCCTCCCGTCTCGCGGTTGCCGCCGCTCGCCTGGCCACCGCCGTGGGGTGGTTGTAGCGACCGGACGGACACTCACACACTTCCACTGGACCTCCCACTACAGCATACACCACGGCGCGATAATTCGCCGTCTGCCGCGCCAGCTCGGCAGAACCTACCCCCCAGGCCCTCCGCTTCGCTCTGGCGCCGGCTCCGCAGCGCCGGGCGCTGCTTCTTGGACCTCGCGGTCCTCGCGCCGTCGTTCCACCACGAGGGAAGGGGGCGCCAGATATCCCGCGGCGCAACAGACGAAATCAGCGAAGCTCGTCCGAGGCATCCAAACCGGCGGCGGCAAGGGCGGAGGCGGGATCATCATAGCGGCCGAACCAGACGACGCGCCGCTCGTCCGTTCGGAACGCGGACGCGAGCGTTCGCTCACCAGTAACCACACCTGACTCCGGTGAGCGCCAGACACCGCGCTGCTCCAGCACAACGATATCACCACGGGCGTAGGCGCGTGTAGTCTCAAGGGTCAGCCCGGCGCGCTCCAACCACTCACCCAGTAACTGGCGGCCGATACCACTGCCTCGTG
>DATEGV010000357.1:0-15173 GCA_035279925.1 Ktedonobacterales bacterium
GGAGCCGAAGTAGACGGCGGAATGGTCGCGCCGGTTGGCGGGCCGGAGGGATAGGCCGGATACGGCGGATAGTTTGGCGCGTAGGGATAGGGCGTCGGGTTGTAGCCGTAGGGATTATACGGGTACCGATACATCACCTGAGCCAGCGCCACCTGCGGCGCGACGGGTCTGCGCCTGGCCGAGCGCCGCTGTAGCGTCAACACGAGCGTCAACGTCACCGCCAGCACGAGCAGAGAGAACGCGCCGGCCAGGATGATGTACGCGAACGCGCGCGAATCGGTGGCCGGCTCCGTGCGCGCCGCCGAATCCGCGTATTGCTGGTAGGGTTTCACGCCGGCGAATGAGGGATATTGCGCGCTCAGTGCGTCCAGTTCGCGGGCCGCCTTGCGCCAGTGGCCACGATACGTGGCCGAGTAGTCGCCGAACGCCTGGCTCCAGCGCGTCTGGAAGGTTCCGGCACTGGCGTTGACACCCGCGCCATGCATGAGCGTCAGGGCATTGGCGCTGGCGCGTAGGAAGGCCGTCGAGCCAGGAACGTCTGTGCCGCCGAAGCTGACGACCCCGACGATGGCGCCGGTGCTATCGAGAGCGGGACCGCCGCTATCGCCGTGTTCCACGTTGCCCGCGACCTGGATGAGCTTGGAGCCGTTGCCGCCGTCTTTGATCGCGCTCACGCTGACGGTGTTTATGGAGGGAATCAGCAGATCGGTGGCGTTGGTCGAGACGTCGCCGTTACCGGGGAAGCCGAGGATGGTGAGTGTGTCTTCGGCGGCGACCGAGGCGGAATCCGCCAACTGAATACTTGGCGTGTCGGTGAGATCTACCTTCAAGAGCGCGAGGTCGTTGTCGTCGAAGGAACTGGATGAGGTCACGCTGGCGTTGAGGTGCGGGGCGTTCATCAGCGAGGAGAGCAGGTCCTGCGCGTCGCCGACGGTGGATGGGCCGGAGTAGTCCGTGCTCTGCCAGACGAGCCGCTGGGGATCAGAATACGCTGTCTGGTAGGGGATGTTGTCGTACTGCACGATGCCGGCGGCGACATCACTTGCCGTGACCGACTGCGCGAAGTGCAGGCATGTCGCGCTGTTGAGCGCCCGCGCGATCAGATCGGCGGACTGCGCGCCCTGGAAGATTTCGGTGTCCAGCGACGTTTGCGGTATGTCTACGACGTGATCGGCGGTCAAGATGTCGCCGTTGGCGCTCACGAACGCGCCCGTGCCGACGCCCCCGGTGACGAAACTATCCCCGGCGGCGGGCAGTGTCACGGTGTGTCCGCAGAGCGTCAGCGAGATGCGCGCCTGGTACAGCGCGGCAATCCGCACCACCGCCGGCTCCGCCACGTCCACGGCGCGCACCGTGGGGTCGCTGAGCCGCCCACCGGGAGGGCGGTCGCCTGGGGTGGCGCCGACGACGCCGACGAAGAGGACCATCGCCAGCCCCATGAACACGATGACGCCACTCTTCAGCGCGAGGCGCAGCCGACGCCGTGAGCGACTCCGCATCCCGGACGCGCGCATGCCGCGCCGGCTACTCCGCCCAATACCTGCCATGCCGTCACCGTCCTTCTCGCGTGGACGCCACCGGAGGACAGCGAGAGAACATCCGCGACACGCGGCGCTACCACCGGACGGATTCCTGACTTGAGCCGCTCCCCGCGTCACGCTGGCGCGTCCGGAGCTTCGCCATACTACCATAGATCGCGCACAACAGAAAGCGGCCAGGACACGAGTCCCAGCCGTCGTTCAATGTGCCACGCAGTCGAGACTACCGCCGAACGCGGGCGCGCTCGAAGCAGTTGCTACAGTACACGGGTTTGTCGTTTTTGGGGAGGAAAGGAACCTGGTCCTCCGCGCCACACTCCGCGCAGACGATCGTGTGCATTTCCCGTGGCAGACGCTCACGCGAGCCGCCCGACATCATCTGGCGACGCCGCTGGCGGCAGTTCGGACAGCGCCCTGGCTCGTTGACCAGTCCCTTCTGTTGGTAAAACTCTTGCTCGCCCGCGCTAAAGATGAACTCCTGACCACATTCACGACACTGCAGGGTCTTGTCCTCGTACATGGTCCCAGGACCTCCTCGACTGCCGGCTCCACTGGCCGCCCACTGGCGGTACCGCGCGCCCGGCGTGTTTCACCTCTGCCGCCGCACGGCACAGGTTGGCGTTCGTCCCGGGAATGCGCTATCGAACCCAGTGGAACACCGAGCAAAGGATACACTACTGCCAAGCGGTTTGCAATATGCGTTCTCGCGGGCCGCTCCAAGCCGGCTGCGCGCTTCGCGGCCATCCGCCGGTTGGGGGCGTGCGCGGGTGTAGCGTCCGTGAGCGATCGCTACCGTTGAGGCATATGTATGGACTACACTTGTGGGTGAGAGGTCGCGCCGGATGAGGCGCGGTCAGTGGAGGCGCGCTATGGAGCGATATCTGGGTCGCCAACCGCTGGTGGTCGGCGTCGCGGGCGGCACCGGCGCGGGCAAGACGACCGTCGTGCGCGCCATCTCCGAGGCCGTCGGCGGCGAGCGAGTCGCCGAGCTGCCAGAGGACGCCTACTACCGCGAGTATGCCCATCTGGACGACGCGGAACGCGCCACGATCAATTGGGACCACCCCGACGCCATTGAGGTGGACCTGCTGCTGGATCATCTGCGCCGCCTGACGCGCGGCGAAACCATCCAACGGCCCGTCTACGACTTCGCGGCCTATGCGCGCGCGCCACGCACGGTGCCCGTCGAGGCGCGTCCCGTGCTGATCGTCGAGGGCATCCTCATTTTCGTGGATGAGCGCCTGCGCTCGTTGTTCGACGTGAAAGTGTTCGTGGACACCGACGCGGACCTGCGCTTCATACGCCGGCTACTGCGCGACGTTGAGCAACGCGGGCGGACGCTCGAGAGCGTAGTACACCAATATCTCGCCACCGTCCGCCCAATGCACATCGCATTCGTGGAGCCGGCCAAACGCTACGCCGATATCATCGTGCCAGAGGGAGGCGAGAACCATGTCGCCATCGAACTGCTGCGCTCCGCCATCCTGCACTCGATGATAACGAATTCGGGAGAGTCCTCGCGGCCATAAATAGCCGGCGCCCCTTCCCCTCCGAAGGTGGAGGAAAAGGGGCGTGGAGGTTCGGGTGTCGCTACCCGTTGATCTTTACGTCCGCGGTCAGTTGAATCTCCTGGCTATTCCAGACCTCGGTCAGCAGCAGCCCCGTCGGCGTCATACCAATCGCCTGCGTGCTGATATGTAGGCTGCTCACCAGGCTTGCCAGATTGAGATACTCGATGGCGGCCGCGCCGGTTGGCGTATTCTGCGCGAGCGCCTGGAAGTCTGCCGACTTGCCGAGGGAGGCTCCGCCCTGCGCCGTTTGAACCACCGCCGCGAGCGCGTCCTCGCTGCTGGCGGCTACGAACGCGCCGTTCACCTGCGCGACCGACGCTACGAGGTACTGGCCCGCGTCGTTCGTCGTGTAGTTGCTGCTGCTGCCCAGGAAGGACGCCGGGTTGTCCGCGTACACGTCAACCGCTTGTTGTCCCGCGACCGTCGCCGTCTGCGTGGTCCAGCCTTGGCTGGTGACCATCTGGTTCAGCATCTGCGCGGCGGCCGAAGCGTCGGGCGCGTGCAGCAGTAGCACGGATTGGTTGCCCTGGGAACTCGACGTGATCTCCGCGAACGCCGCCGGTTGTTGGAGGGCCGGCGTCGAGGACGGCACCCCAAACGCCTGCTGCGCCAGGTCGGCGTTGCCTGAGCTGCCCGCGGCAGTCTTCTCGACCTGCTGGAGCAGGGCGCCCAGATTCCCCGAACCGACATACGCCAGCGCGTTCGACGGCACAAGATTCGCGAGCGACGTGGTATCGCCGGTCAGATTCGCTACGCCCGTGTTCTTCGACGACGGCAGGGTGATCTGGAAGCGCGCGCCCGCATTGGTCCAACCAACGTAGCCGCCCGCGACCGGATATGTGTCCAGGAACGGAATGTCCGTCCCACCGGACGCCGACGTGACTGCGCTCGCGATCTGCTGGATGTTGACGTAGAACGTGCCAAAGCGATCCGAGGGCATGTTCTGCGTGGCGGAATGGAACGACGCGCTGTCGGAGAGACGGTCGCCATTGCCGTTGAGGCGGTCCATCACCGCTTGTAAGCCGGCGCGACTGTTGGAGATCGCGACCCAGCCCTTGCCCGCCGTGAACGCGCCGCTGGCGTTCTCAGCTTCATACACGGTGAACCCGTTGTACGACGAGGTCTTCACCTGCCGGCCCTGCTGTTGCTCGTGTTGGACAAGCTTCGCGAGCGTGGCCTGCGCCTTGCCATCGTCGCTCGACTGGATCAGCACACCGGCGCTGTACTGGCCGATGACTGCCCCGCCGCCGGAGCCCGCGCCTGGGAACGCCGCCACCGCGACGACCCTACCGAGCCACGGCTTGACATCTGTGTTCCAGTCCAGGCCGGTTCCCTGCTGAAGCGGACTAGGCTGGCCGCCGGCGCCGGGGTTGGTGAACGCGCCGAGGTCAATTTTGTGGCCATGCGATTGCGCGTTGAGCAGATCAACCGCCCCGAAGAGGACTGAGTTCGCGGGAACATACTGCGCCGCCGCCGTCTCCGTGTGCGCGCTGACGACGAAATGATAGAAGGCGAACGCGCCGGTGCCGAGCAACGCGACGAGGACGAGCGCGGAGATACCCGCGATCACTTTGTTCGAGAAGCGCCGCTTGCCTGTGACCAGGGGCGGCGCGACGGCAATGGGCGCCCCATACCACTGACCGGGGATCTCCGGCCTGGAAGGGTCACTCACCGTCGGCGGGTATGATTGCGGTGTCGTCGGCGTATACGCTGGATAGGCGCCGCTGGACGCCATGCCCGACGTGCCCGGCGCTCCGTAGCCACCGCTCGGGCCGGGTGTGTATTGCTGAGGATACTGCGATGGATATTGCGGCTGTAGCGGCGCCGAAAACGGACCAGAGTACGGAGCGGCGGGCCGTGTCGCGTCGGGTGGCGCCATCCCTGGATAGGACGCGCCCGATGGGGCGGGCGGCGGGGGCGCCGCGTTCCACTGCCATGCCGCTGGCGCCTGTCCCGCGCCGCTCCCCGCGTTCTGCCAGAGCTGCGCCGGAACGCCCGACCCGCAATTCGGGCAAAACGCCGCGAACGCGACCATCGTCTGGCCGCAGGTGGGACACGCGACGCCCGTTCCCGCCGGCTGATTTTGTGGCTCGCCCATATCTCTGTTCCTCCCAATATCACGTCGTGTAGCAGACGCTCAGCGCGAGAGACTGGTTCCCTGGTCGCAGTATAGCCGAAATCGCGGCAATAAGATAGCAATAGTCTCGCGCGATTCTGTGGGCTGGAATGTTGACGAGCGCGGGACGCTGAGGTCCAGACTCAACAGCAGCGGCGGCGTGGCCAAAGGCGAATCTCGACAGGGTAGGGCCACTATGTTAGAATGGCGCCTACTCCTGGGAGCAGTCTGTTGGGGCCGTCGGGGATGGGCGGCCGAGTGGGTGTTGGAGGAGGACCGCATGCCGGACTGGCGCAGTGAACTCGATCACCTCCTGACGCAACTGGACGACCCGGACGAGTTGGCTGGCGAGCCGCACGATATACGCCGGCGCGCCACGACCGACGAGACGGCCTCCACCGACACAGCCGACACGAGCCTGCCGTGGGAGCTTGGAGCGCTCGCCGCCGAAGACATCCCACCGGACGGCGACGAGGTTGTCGCGGTGCGCCGCGAAATCGAATCCACGATACGCCGGCTTGCCGCCCTGGCGCGCGACGGCGAAGTGGAACCGGTCCTGCGCGACGACGTGATCTTCGTGCTTCAGGCGCTGACCCGCCCGCATCCCCCTGAATGGACCTGGGCGGCAACGGAGTCAGACGTGGAGGACGACGAGCACAACGAGTGGCACCTGGCCTCCGCCGCCGCCATCCTCCGATTCTGCCGCATCGTCCAGCGCCTCACCAACGCCCTCACGGATGAGCTAGATTAACCGATCTCGCTCCCGATGCGCGGACGCCCGGCCGGCGCGCCTTCCGCTCGGTGGCCCGTCTGGCGTATGGAGACGAGGATAGCGCGGGGTTGACCGTGCCCTACGTTCGCTTCCTTGTGACTCCAGGTTGACCGAGGGAGACTGCGCATTGACTCACACTGGCGCCGCGTTTATACTGGAACTCACCGCGAGTGCTTCACACAACCTCTCCCTGCGCGCTCCGCGCGAGGAATGGTGGGCGTGGCCCGCGGTAGGACCACTGAACGCGAACGCAAAGGAGCCAGGCGTGGGTCAGGGGCGGAACGGAGATCAGGCCGGCGCGAGCGAGCAGGACTTCGAGCAGATAGCGCGCGCGCTGCCGCCTCCTGATACCGCTGAGTATTGGCAGCGCATCGAGCAGCCGCGTCCCGGAGCCGAACTGCCACTTGAGGTGTTGGTCAGGTGCTGCCGCCAGCCAGATGCGCGCGGCCAGCGGGCACAGCGTGTGTATACGGCGCTACTGCCGCGCATCCAACGCCAGACCCAGGCGTGGGCGCATAAGATCGCGCGCATGAGCCACAGCGGACAAATTACTCAGCTCGCTGAAGACCTGGAGCAAGAGTGCTACGTCATGCTCTGGCAGGAGTTGACGCGCGCCGGCGACACCTTCCTCGCCGAGAACTTCCAGCATAAGCTACATTTCATCCAGAAGCATGTGGCGCATGACCGCATGGAAAAGGACGGAGAGTGGCGACGGCGCGGCGTCGCGGAACCGACACGCCCACCCCGCGCCAACGTGGACAGTGTCGAACGGCTCACCACCGCCGACGAAACCGGCGCGCACCCACAACAATTTACGGACCCGGCCGCGCTCGACGCTTTCAGCCTGGCCGAGCTCACACTGGACATGGACGAGCAGCTCGCCGCTCTGGATCCAGGGCAGCGCGCCGTGTTGTACGATGCTTACTGGCGAGACACGCCTCGCATCGAGATCGCCGATAAGCTCGGCATCACCGACCGTGCGCTGCGCATGCGCATGGAAAAACTGCTGAAGACGCTTCGTGGCCGCATGACACCCTGGGGAGGCTCACAATGACCGAGCAAGAGCCTCGGCGTGAAGATGGGCGTCAGGCGCGGGTGGAGCGGCTCACGGCGCGCTACGTCGCCGAATATCGAGCCGGCAACGCGCCATCGCTTGACGACTACATCGCCCGCAATCCAGACCTGGCGCCGGAACTTACGGACTTTGCGCTCTACTACCACACCATCGCCGAGGACCTGCCCGCGCTTGACACGGCGAATCCGCCGCAGCCGTCCGCCGCCGCGCGGCGCGCATTCGCGAGTCTCTTCGGGCCGTCCATCCAGGGGCTCGTCGCGCGTGGCGCGGAGGTCGGCGTCACTCCCCCCGCGCTGATGGAACGTATGCGGCTCAGTCCCGATCTGCTCGGCAAGTTGGAGGCGCGCGCCGTCACCATCACCTCCATCCCGCCAACACTCGTGACGCGCCTGGCCGACTCCCTCCAGGTACCACCGGCGGCGATCTCTTCGTTCCTTGGCGCGCAGCCCGCGAGCGCCGCCTTCTTTTACGCGGACCAGGCGCCCCAGCCAAACCAGGAGTCGTTCGCCGACGCCGTGCGCGCCAGCGCCCTCCCCGAAGCGACCAAGAGTGAATGGCTTGATGTGATCGCGCGCGAAGTTCCGGAAGCGTCCTAACATCTGACGAGCGACCGCCGCATACACGAGGAGAGGAGACACTGAGGGTGGATCGCGCAACCGTCGTCGCCCGCGCCGCGCGTGACCTCCGAGCGCGCTCCCCACTCCCATCGGTTGCTCCCTCCAACTCGTCCCACCCCATCGAGGATCTCTGCGCGCGGCTGGCGCTCACCGTCGCGCCGGCGCCTCAGGACGGCGCCATGCTGGGCGGCGCTCATGCCCGGCTGCAACTGTGGCGCTGGGACTATCCGGAGCAGGGCGGCGTCGTGTGGGTGCGCGACGACCTGAGCGCCGCGGCTCGCGCCTTCGCGATCGCGCACGAACTTGGTCATCTCATCCTGCATCGCGGTGAGGGCGCGACGTTTCACTCTACCTGCGCGCCGTCCCTCGTCAGCGAGCAGGTGGACGCCGAAGACCTGCGCCGTGAAGTACGCGGCGTGGAGGAGTATACGCCGCGCGCCCGCCGTGAGCTGGAAGCCAACGCATTCGCCGCCGAGCTCCTCGCACCGGCGGCTGCGGTGCGCGCGCTCTTCGCCGCCAGCCCAACATGTGACCTCGACACCATCGCGCAAGCTTTCGGTATCTCGATCGCCCTCGCCCGCCAGCGGCTCCTGGCCGCCGTATTCGCCGCGCCGGACGAGGACGCGACGGTGGCCGCGCCGAGCCGCTCGACGGAGCCACCGCACGCCACGCGCGATCCGCGAGAGTTACTTGAGCGGCTGGATGCCTCGCAGCGTGAAGCGGCGCGCATGACGGGTCCGGCGCTCATCGTCGCCGGCCCAGGGACCGGCAAGACGGCGACGCTGGTGGGCCGGGTGGCGCATCTGATTTCGGAACGCGGCCGGCAACCGGAGCGCGTGCTCGCGCTGACTTTCTCCAATCGCGCCGCCGGGGAGATGCGGCAACGCCTCGCGGAGTCCGGGCTGCCAGCCGAGCGGATACCGGTTCTGACGATTCACGCGTTCGCGACGACACTGCTGCGCGAATATGCCGCGCGCGCTCCGCATGCGCCGGACGAGCCGCCGCTGGCGCCGGATTTTCGCATTCTGGATGAGACCGACGGTTTCTTGCTCGCCGAGGATCTGCTGGCCGAGTTTCCCTTGCGCTACTACCGCTCGTTCGGCAACCCAACGGCGCATCTGGCCACCCTGCTGCAAGACTTCGGTCGCGCTCGCGACGCCCTCTGGACGCCCGAAATGTATCTTGCGCGGGCAAGCGCCATGCCCACTAGCCACCACGATGAACCAGTCGCCGCTGAGTCTGGTGAGGCCGCGGAGTTCGACGACGAGCGCGCGGGGTCCGCCGCCGCCGATGGACAGGCTGCCCGCATGGGCGCGTCAACCGCCGTGGGGCAGCGCGCGCGCGCCTGTGAACGGGCACGCGCCTACGCAGTCTGGGACCGGACCCTGCGCCGTGCGGGTCTGCTCGACTTCGGTGGACTGATCCAGCGCGCGGTTGAGTTGCTCGTAGCCGATGAGCTGGTCCTGCGCGATGTGAGAGCGCGCTATCGCGACGTGCTTGTGGACGAGTTTCAAGACACGAACATTGCCGCCGCCGAGCTCCTCCTCCTGCTCGCTGGCGCGGACGGTCGCGGACTCTGGGTGGTTGGCGACCATCGGCAGGCAATCTATCGGTGGCGCGGAGCCGCCCCCAGCAACATGTACCGACTCGCCGACCAGTATCCTGACCTGCGTGTCCACTCGCTGCGCGTCTCGTACCGCTCGGTACCCGCGCTGCTCGACCTCGGCCATGCGATGGCGACTAGGATGGCGACGGCGCGGGCCGGCATCCTGCCCGGTGAAACGGGCGACCGTTCCTCGGCCATAGACGCCGCCGCCGCTGGGCAACGCCTCACGGCTGTGCGCGCTCCCACCGCTCACGCCCCGGTGCTGTATTCGCCCGACTACGCGACCGCTGCCGAAGAATGCGCGGGCGTCGTCGCGGCGATCCAGGCGCATCGCGGCTTCGGCTACGCATACGCCGACCAGGCGGTCCTCTGTCGCTCGCACAAGCAGGTCAGGCGCTTTACCGCCAGCATGAGCGACGCCGGAGTGCCGTCCGTGCAGGTCGGAGGATTCTTCGAGCGCCCAGAGATCAAGGATGGGCTTGCGCTGCTCGCTCTGGCGGCTGGGCCAGACGCGCGCGGCCTGCTGCGGGCGCCTCAGTTGTTGGCGGCGCTCGGCCAGCGCATGCCGGATGCGGCGGAGTGGACGCGCGCCGTACTCACCATCTTTGCGGACGCGAGGCCGGCGCCCGCATGCATCACCACCGCGCACCAGCCGGATGGCGCAAGCGCCGCGCACTCGGCCGGATTCGCGCGGGCGTCGGCAGTGATCGGCATGCTGGGCCACATCGCCACCGACATGCGCTACAGAACGTCGGTCGCGGAGAGCCTGACGCGCTTCTTTCTGCGCCCGGGCGGCTATGCCTGGCGTCTCCTGCAACGGGCGAGCGCGCCGAACGACGCAGGCGCGGGAACCGTGGATCGCGGGTACGCGGCGACGGCCTTGGCCGCACTCGGCGAGTTCATCCATATCGCCACGCGCTTCGACCTGCGCTGGAACACAGATTCCGCGTTCCGCGAGCGCCTCGGCCGGTCCGTCCGCCACGGCACACACGCGGAGCCTCGCGGCGACGCGACTCCCGACGAGGCCGCAAAGACCGCGGCACATGACCCCAGCGCCGGACAGGCTCCACGAGACGCTCTCCCAGTCGCCTGCTTCCTGCGCTACTTCGACGCCCTGCAAGCCACCGGCGCGGATATCGTCCTACCGGCGGGCTCTGACGACGCCGTGCGCGTCATGACCATCCACGCGAGTAAGGGGCTAGAGTTTCCGGTCGTCTTTCTGCCCGCGCTGGCGAATGGGCAATTCCCCTCTGTGGCGTCGCGTGAAGACGCGCCCGTGCCCGGTCTGCGCGAGGACGGCTCCCCAGCGCAGCGGCTCGCCGAGGAACAGTGCTTGTTCTATGTCGGCGTCACGCGCGCCCGCGACGTGGTGGCGATTTCACGGGCCGCCTCGTACTCGGAATCGGGCGCGACGGCGCGGGCCTCCGACCTCTTGGCCCTGGCGCAGGACGCCGCTCCGTTCCAGGCAGCGCCTCCATTCCCCGGCGTACCCGCATTGGTCGCGGGAGCGCGCGTCGCCGAGAGGGATGATGGGCAACTGGGCGACGATACCAGCTTTTGTGACGAGGCGGCGACACGAGACGGACCGCGCGTGGCGACCAAGCGGCGCTTTCGGTACGACGAACTCGATCAATACGGCAGGTGCCCGCGCAAGTACAAATACATGCGTGTGCTGGGTCTGTGGGACTCGTCGGAGAACGCGATGCTGCGCTTCCACCGCTACATCAGGCAGGGTGCGCGGATCCTGCGCCAGCGCGCGGCAACCGCGCCGGTTCCCGACTGGACCACGCTCGCAAGGGAGCTAGACGCCGAGTGGGAGGCTATTGGGCCGGTTGGGCACGCCTATGAGGCGTTCTACCACCGTGGCGCGCTGGACATGCTTCGGCGTGAGTGGACCGAGATGACGGCGTCGGCGGGCAAGCCGTTGGGGGCCGACGTGGCGTTGCCGCTGGAGGCTGAGCTCCGCGACTGCGTGGTAGCGGTGGAGGCGGACCGCATGGTGTATGACGCCGACAGTGTGGAGCGTCCGGGGCGACCCGTCACCCTGATACGCCAACATACCGGGACACCGGCCAAAGCGCACGAGGACGACCTGCGACTACCACTCTACGCGATTGCCTGCCGCCAGCGCGAGCCAGACACCCAGGCGCGCATCGAACTGCGCTACCGTGGCGACGCCCTGCGCGAGCCGGATGACGGGCCGACGCCGCCGACCACGTACACCGTAGACGTGACCGCCAAGGCCCGCCACCTCGCGGACGCCTACCTGCGCCCAGGGCGAAAGCAACGCTCCGTCCTGGACAAACTGGACGAAGCGGCGGCGGGAATCGCGGCCGGGCGCTTTCCCCCGAAGCCTGACGAGCATCGGTGCGCGCATTGCTCGTTCCACGCCATCTGCCCGGCGGACCTCGCGCTGACCGATTGAGGAGGCGTTCGCTAGACCTGAACCCGCTCCGGTTCAGTCTCAACGCGCTGGTCTGCTTGCTGGCTCGACCGCTGATCGAGCGGCACCGGCGCGGTCCACTTCACGACGGCCGCGGCCCAGGTGAGGCCCGCCCCGAAGGCGACCATGCCAAGGTGCGCTCCGGGGAATACCCGCCCCTGCTCGATGGCCTCACACAGGGCGATGGGAATCGCGGCGGCGGAGGTGTTGCCGTAGTTCTGAATGTTGACGAAGACCTTCTCATTCGGGAGGTTGAGCCGTTTGGCGGCGGCCTCGATGATGCGCAGATTGGCCTGGTGGGGGATAAAGAGGTCCATATCCTCGGCGGTCATGCCCGCGTCGGCGAGCGCCTCTTCCATCGCCGACCCCATGATGCGCGTGGCGAACTTGTAGACTTCGGCGCCCTGCATCCGCACGTAGTTGCGGCGCTCGCGTAGCACGTCTTCGGTGATCGGCTCCGCTGAGCCGCCGGTCGGAATCCACAACAGATCGGGGCGCGCGCCATCACTGCCGATGGTGAAGCCAAGCACACCGCCGCGCTCCTCGCTGGAGCTCAGCACGACCGCGCCGGCGCCATCACCGAACAGCACGCAGGTCGTCCGGTCCGTGTAGTCCATCACCCGCGAGAGCACCTCGACGCCGATGACGAGCGCATGCTTGATGCTCCCCGTCGCGATGAACTGGTGCGCCGTCGAGAGGCCGTAGAGGAAGCCGCTGCACGCCGCCTGCATATCAAACGCGCCACACTGCGCGCCGAGCGCATGCTGGACAAGGTTCGCCGTGGATGGGAACGGATAATCAGCGCAGACCGTTGCCACAATGATGAGGCCGAGGTCCTTGCCCTCGATGCCCGCGCGCTCCAGCGCCTGCCGGCCCGCCGCGATCGCGAGGGTGGACGCGGTCTCGCCCGCGGTGGCGATGTGCCGCTGCTTAATGCCAGTGCGCGATGTGATCCAGTCATCTGAGGTTTCGACGATGCGTTCGAGATCGTGATTGGTCAAGACGTTCTCGGGCACCTGCATGCCCCATCCAGTGATCGCGCTGTAATGGCTCATCGGACTCCTCATCATGTGGTCGTCGGCGCGTGTTGGTCCCAGGCGGATACCCGAAAATGCTCGCGGCGAGCTTCGTCCAGGCCATTGTAACATACCGCGCCACACGTAGGAACTTTCGGCCTCCTTGGTTTCGCGCCTGTCGGCGTACAATAGAGAGCGGCCGCCGCGCTCATGTCATAGGGCCACCCGGTATACGTTGACCCACGAGGAGCGCGCGGGCTAGAGTTGAAAGGGCGGCCGCCGGACATGGGCCGCGCGCAATCTCACAGTTCCGGCAACCTCTATTCATCAAGGAGCACGACGTGTACACCTGCGGTTGCAGCGATCTGGCGCTCGAATTGACTACGCTCCATGCCCGCGACCATCAGAGCGCGGGCGACGATGCCGCGCCGAGCTTCGCGCTGCCCGGCGACAAGCCGCTCTACGCGCCAGACCGGCCCGCCGATGTGCTGCACGTACACATAGATGTCGCGCTGGACTTCGCGCGCAAATCTGTCGCCGGGGAGGTGACTACTACGTTCGCCGCGCTCTTCGAGCAGGTGACGGAGGTGACGTTCGACGCCGCCGAGCTGGCCATCGAGCGCGTGAGCGCGCAGGGTGGCGAGACGCTGCAACACTGGACCGAGGGCGAGAAGCTGCATGTGCGGCTGGATCGCGCGTACACCCACGGTGAACGCTTCGCGGTGACGGTTCGCTACGCGACGACGCCGCGCATCGGCCTGGTCTTCGTCGAACCACTTCCGGGTGATCCGGCGCTGCCCGTGCAGGCCTGGACGCAGGGCGAGACCGAGTATCACCACTTCTGGTTTCCCTGCCACGACTTTCCCAACGACCGCGCCACCACCGCGCTCTCCGCGACCGTTCCCGGCGACTTCTTCGTCCTCTCGAACGGCGCGCTCCAGGGTGTCCGCGAGCACACCAACGGCACGAAGACCTACGATTGGGCGATGGACAAGCCGTATCCGGCGTACCTCATCACCCTGGTCGCGGGTCACTTTGCCGAGCTGCCCGACCACTGGCGCGACGTGCCGGTCAACTATTATGTGCCCGTTGGCCGCGAAGCCGACGGCCACCGCATGTTTGACAGCACCCCCCGCATGATCGAGCTTTTCAGTGAACGCTTTGGTGTGGACTACCCATTCGCCAAGTACGGGCAGATCATCGCGCAGATGTTCACCGGCGCGATGGAGAACGCCAGCGCCACCACCCACACCTATCGGCTGCTGGCGGACGCGCGGGCCAGCCTGGACTTCACGCCGGAGCCGGTGGTCGCGCACGAACTCGTCCACCAGTGGCATGGCGATATGCTCGCCGTCCGCGACTGGTCCCACACCTGGCTCAAAGAAAGCTTCGCCACCTACTTCGAGGCCGTCTGGACCCAGGTGGATCGCGGCGAGGACGAGTTCCGGACGGAGCTGAGCGACAATCTCCACAGCTACCTGGCGGCGGATGCGCGCGGTCGGCGGCCCATCGTCTACAACGTCTATCACAAGAACGGCAACGAGCTCTTCGATCGGCATGTGTACGAGAAGGGCGCGCTGACGCTGCACATGCTACGCAATCTCGTCGGCGAGAATCCTTTCTGGCGCGGGCTGCAACTCTATACACGGCGCAACGCCTGGCGCGAGGTCATCACCGCCGACTTCGAGCGGGCGATGGAGGAGGCCACGGGCTACAGTCTGGGCCGCTTCTTCGAGCAGTGGGTCTACAAGGCGGGGCATCCGACCTTCAAGGTCAGCTACTCGTGGGATGACACGCGCCAGATGGCGAAACTCACCGTGGCGCAGACGCAGAAAGTGTCAGAAACGACCTCCATCTTCGTGACGCCGGTGGACATCGGCTTCATGGTGCCCACGGGCGAGGCCGCCAACCCCGACGCCGACGAGCAGCAGGCGACGCTCGTGACGTTTCGCGTGATGGTCGAGGAGCAAGCGCAGACCTACTACTTCCCCCTCGAACGCCGGCCGTTCTCCGTGCGCTTCGATCAGGGTGGCTGGCTCATCAAGACGCTGGACTTCGAGCGCCCAAGCGAGCTGCTGCGCTACCAACTGCGCCACGACCCGGACGTGCTGGGGCGCATCGAAGCGGCGGAGGCGCTGGGCAAGGTCCGCGATCAACAGAGCGTTGAGGCGCTGGAGGACGCGCTGGCGCGGGAGCGCTTCTGGTCCGTGCGGGCGGCCATCGCGGAGGCGCTGGCGAAGTCCAAGACGGAGCGCGCGCTCAATCGTCTCCTGCGCGCCCTCGATGAGAGTGTGGCGCGCAACCAGGGCGCGGCCAGCGGTGGGACCGATGGCGGCACGCAGCCAACGGCGGCTGAAGTTGCCAACGAGTTGAAGTCGCGTCGAGCGATCGTGGCCGCGCTTGGGGAGTTCCGCGCGCC
>DATEGV010000358.1:0-6913 GCA_035279925.1 Ktedonobacterales bacterium
TCGGGACGGTGTGGCCCCAATCGGCCTCAAAGATGGCACGGATCTGGGCCACGTCGCCGGGGTCCGTGTCAATGACGCCGTACTCGCGATTGGCTCCGCCCGAGGAGCCGCCCAGGCCGGTCTTGCTCAAATTAGCGGTCAGAATGTAGGCGGTCGCGCCGTCTATCAGCAGCGCCTTCTCGTGCGTGTAGTAATAGGCGGGGTCGGAGGGCCGCGCCTGCGCGCCGGCGGCGTTGAGCTCCTCGATATCTTTCTGCGCGGTGACATCGCCACCACCGAAGGGATGCGGCTCCAGCAGCGCGCGCACATCCACCCCACGAGTGGCCGCCGCCTCCAACGCCCGCAGCACATTATTGTCGCTCAGGATGTAGACCTCGACCCAGACAGACTGCCGCGCGGACCTGATGGCTCGCAGGATGGGCGCCTCACCGGCGTCCGGCTCGACGAAGACCTGGACATTGGTGGCCGCGCAAGACGGCGCAACGCAGGGAGCCAGCCCAGCGCCGGTTGTTGCGGGCGGTGTGGCTCCGGATGCGCAGCCGGTCGTGGCGCACGCGCTCGCCGTTGTGGCGTTTCGGCCAGCGTTCGCCGCCGGCGCCGAGCAGCCCGCCAGCGCCGTGAGAACGACAAGCGCACACATAAGCGCTCGCCAATGATGCCTACACCCGCCTGCTCGATGCGCCATATCGCCGCGCCTCCTCTACACAGTATACTCGCTGTGTACACGCGGAATCTCACCCCTGGCCGTGGACCTCACCCACTTATATCAAGTTCGCTCGAGATGCTGTCATTGGCCGCGACAGGCTGCCTCATCCCCCTGCCCCTTCCCCCTGCGGAGGGAAGGGGAGCCAGTGTCGTGACGTTCCGGCGAGACTTCCGTTCCCCCTCGCCCCGCAGGGGCACGACGGCGCTCGCTTCTGGCTGCCCCTCTCCTTGTGGGAGAGGGGGCTGGGGGGTGAGGTCAGGAGCCGACGCCCGCGAACGGGAGAGGGGGCCAGTGGGTGAGGCGGCCCAAACGCCAAGGTCCGACGCGGAACTGTTATGATGCGGACACGATATCTGGGGGTAAGATTCAGCCAAAAACGAGCCGACTGAAGACAGATACGTCTCCAGCCGGCGAGTGTACGCGCGTGCGCGCCGCCACTGCGCGCAAGTAGGGAGCAGCTAGAATTGGACCATCCTACCTGCCAAGGCGCTTCTGCCTCCCCCTCCTCCCGTGGGAAAGGGGGCTGCGGGTAAGTTAAGGATGCAGCGCAATGAAAATCGGCGCCAGCACCAGGGTGATTGTGCTGAGCAACTTGATGACGATGTGCAGCGAAGGGCCGGCGGTGTCCTTGAAGGGATCGCCGACGGTGTCGCCCACCACGCTCGCCTCATGCGCAGGCGTGCGCTTGCCGAGCACCTTGCCCGCGTCATCTTTGAGATAGCCCGCCTCGATGAACTTCTTGGCGTTGTCCCAGGCGCCGCCGCCGTTGTTCATCACCAGCGCCATCATAATGCCGGCGATCGTGCCTACCATCAGCAGGCCAGCCGCCGCTTCGGGGCCGAGCACGACGCCGACTAGCACCGGCAAACCGACGACCAGGACGCCGGGCAGGACCATCTGACGCAGCGCGGCGCTCGTGCTGATGTCCACGCAACGCGCATAGTCCGGTTCAGCCTCGCCCGTCATGATCTTCGGGTTCGCGCGGAACTGGCGGCGCACCTCGGTGATCATGCCCTGCGCGGCGTTACCCACCGCGCGAATCGCCAGTGAGCTAAAGAGGAAGATCAGCATCGCGCCGAGCAGGGCGGCGATGAAGACGGGCGGGTTGGCCAGATTGACGGTGTAGCCGCCGCCGATCAGGTGGCTCTTGTGCGACTGGACGATATCCAGATACGCGCTGAAGAGCAGGAAGGCGGCGAGCGCGGCGGAGCCGATGCCATAGCCCTTGGTGAGCGCCTTGGTCGTGTTGCCCACGCCGTCCAGCGCATCGGTGATGTTGCGCACTGAATCGGGCGCGCCGCTCATCTCGACGATACCGCCGGCGTTGTCTGTAATCGGGCCGAAGGTGTCCATCGCGAGGATATAGCCGGCGCTCATCAACATGCCCAGCGTGGCGACCGCCGTGCCATAGATACCGTAGATATTCACGCCCGTGATATGGAGCGTGGACGGCGCGGCGAGTCCACCGAGGTAGTACGATCCAATCAGGGCCAGCGCGATGGCAATGGATGGCAGCGCGGTGTTCTCGAAGCCGACTGCCAGCCCAGAGATGATGGTCGTCGCGGGGCCTGTCTTGGACGCCTCGGCAATCTCTCGAACCGGGCGATAGGTGCCGGAGGTGTAATACTGCGTGATGAGCACGAAGGCGATACTGTTGGCGATGCCGATCAGCCCGGCCAGCGCGAACGCCCACCAGTGCGTGTTGCCCGCCGCTTTGCCAAGAAGCACCCATGTAAGCGCGACGATAGCGATGACGGAGAGCGCCGCTGTCGTATAGAAACCGACATTGAGCTGCCCCATCGCGATCTCGCCAGGGTCTTTGTCACCCGCCTGTCCGGGCTCTTTGACACGCGACTTGCGCACGACCATCAGGCCGATCATCGAGCAGATGATACCGACGCCGACGATGACGAGAGGGAAGATGACCCAGACAGGAGCGTTTCGCGCGTTTGCGCCGAACGTGGCGGCGACCGCGGCTCCCAGGATCATCGCGCCGATGTTCTCTGCGGCGGTGGACTCGAAGATGTCGGCGCCACGGCCGGCGCAGTCGCCCACGTTGTCGCCGACGAGGTCCGCGATCACGGCGGGATTGCGGGGGTCATCTTCGGGGATGCCGGCCTCAACCTTGCCCACGAGGTCCGCGCCAACGTCGGCGGCCTTGGTGTAGATGCCACCGCCAAGCTGCGCGAAGAGCGCCACGAAGCTGGCTCCGAAGCCGAAGCCGACGATGTTCGTCGGGGTGACGAACGGCGTGTTGGTCCCGCCGAAGATCAGATACACGACGGTGACGCCGAGCAGGCTGAGCGAGATGACGAGGAAGCCGGAGACCGCGCCGCCGCGCAGCGACACCATCAGCGCATCGCCGAGGCTGCGTCGGGCCGCGCTCGCCACGCGAATGTTCGAGCGGACGGCCACCTGCATGCCGATGTAGCCGGCCACGCCGGAGCAGAACGCGCCGATGAAGAATGAAACAGCGGTGCGTAGTCCGATGGAGACACGATCATTGCCGGTAAACGCGGTCCCGTGCGCGGAGCTAATCAGCGCCAGGAGCACGCCGATCACGATGCCGGCGACGAGCGCGAGCAGCGCAATCGTGCGGTACTGCCGGCGCAGGTAGGCTTGCGCGCCTGTAAAGATCGCGTCCGACACCTTGCGCATCTCTTTGGTGCCAGTGTCTTTGGCCAGCACCCAGCGCGCGAGGTAGAACGCGAATACCATCGCAATCAGACTGGTCACGATAGGAACTGCCAGCCACCACAGTACTTTCACGGGTGTCTTTGCCCTCCTTTTACTAGGCAAAGGTAGACAACGCTGCTAACTGGCAGTGCCGCGCGAACACATGACAGGCCCATCACAAAGGCGCGCTCCGAGTCCGTGGGCAATATCGCCACGGAAGGGAGCGTGCCAGCGCGAAACGGGCATGTGCGCGGGAATACTACACACAAGAGGGTGAAGAGCCACGCGGAAAGCCGCCCACGTGCCTTGCAGGTTGTCGCAGACGCTCACATGCTGGAATGCATGATGCGACGAGTGTAGCATAGGTGGTCCATCCTTGACAAGCGTTGTCCGGGGCCGCAATCCGTGTCTTTCCCAAATCTTTACCGGAGCGCGCAGGCGCGGATGAGAACCCTCAACCCGCGCGGACTCCATCCCACGCCATTTTCCCCGCAAATCGCGTTCCGTTTCCGCGCGCGATTTTGGCGTCCAATGCCGCCCGCCTCCCACGTGCGCTCCGGCGATTCCTCGCGGCCCTACATGGCCGGCGCACAGTCAATCACTCGCAGCCATAAATGACCGGCGCACGGGACGCCAACGATGGAGAGAGGGGGCCGCGCGCGTGATCGTCTCACAGCGGACCCCCTCACGCCGCGGCATGCGCGCCAGGGCGCGTGCAATGTCGCCTAGAGGGCGCGCTAGCGGTTGCGCAGGGGGCCGCTGCCGAGGGGAGTCGGCGTCGACGGGCCATCTTCATAGGAGCGGCGGCGCGGGCCATAGCGGTTAGGGCTAGGATACACGTTCGCCTCCTGCTCCGGCGCCATCCCACGCGCGCCACCGCTGCCCTCGCCTTCGTTCGGCTCGCGGTATGGCCGGGGATTCTCGCGCGTCATCGGCGCTGGGCCGCCGTAGCCTCCGCCCATGGGTCCACCCGACTGCCCCTGGCCCTCCAGCAGCTCCGAGCGCACGATGACCACCTCAGGCGGCGCGCTGATGCCAAGCTTGACACGCTCACCCTCGACCGCCAGCACGTGAATAGTGATGACGCCGTTGAGGACAATCGCCTCGCCGGCTTTTCTGCGAAGCACGAGCATTGATCTACCCCTCCTCGTGTGCGCGCACAGCCGAGACCGCTGGCCGCGCCTGGATGACATTTCCCGCTGCGCCGGTATGATTCCGACCGGCGCTCAGGTGGCGCCGCAACGACAATTCCATCGCACGCTCCTCGTGAGAGGGGAAACGCACAAGGCGGCGTCCGCCCGTGAAGTGTCCACGTGCCTCGTCGGTTGCATAAAGCCTGATACGCAAATGAGTACTTTCCACCAGATCGCTATGAGCTCGCGACGACTCTCCAATTGGCGGCTGCTAGACGCCAGCTCCTCCTTTTAGCTCTGAGCCTCCATACGAGAGTCACCGCGCTCGTGTCCATGGCGGCTACGCAACAGATAGACCATGCCCAGTGAAAACAGATCACTTTCTCCCAATAGTGAGACAGCGCGCAGGCACGTGTGGGATGCAACGTCGAGCCGGCCGGCGGACCGCTCGTTCGCTGCTGAAGTCTCCCTTACACCTGGAGCCACGCGGCGAAAGACCCATCATCCGCGTGCGGCATATCGTTCGTGGGCCTGCCGTGTGAGGCGCGAGCGCCGGCATCCATACTCTCCGGCGGCATCTGAAACAGGACCACGAAACTTTCATGCCGTGTGCAAGTTTATACGATAATACATCGCCTACAGTAACGCTGTCTGCCCAGTATGTCAAGCGGTTGGCGTTCGCCAGCACGCGGAATCGTCCCGTCGTAGGACAATCAGCCACGTATCTGGTACTTTCTACCCCCTCTGCTCTGTGCGTCTAGTGACGGCGCGACTGCGGTGGTCCGTGTGGATGACGTCGCGTCGCCGAGCCGCGCGGGCGGGCGGATCGGGACGGTGTGACGACGCCGTCTGAGGCCATGCCGCCGTATTCCATGGACGACAGCCGGTGATCGGCGGCGTCGCCGTTCCTCTCGGCGAGCGCGCCCAGGTCGGTCTCGGCAGGCTCGTCATCCGGGGCGAGGCTTGTCTCGTCCTGGAGCGGCGTCGCTTCGGGTGTGACGCCATCCAGGCCGGGCTGCGGCGCGGAGGATGCGGCGCCGTTGGGAATCGCCAGCCCCGACTGGCTGGTGTCGGCTTCGCTGGGTCCGCTCTCCTCCGGCGCATGGCGCACTACGCGGACCTTCGTGATACGCCGCCCCTTGGTTCCGAGCACAGTCATGGTCAGGTTCTGATGTCGCACCACATCACCGACGGTGGGGATTTTATCGAGCTGCGCGAACATGAAGCCGCCGAGTGTCTCGTACTCCTCGCTGGTCAGCTTCAAGTCCAGCAATTCGTTGAACTCGTCAAGGCTGATCTTGGCGTCCACGATGAACTCGTTCTCGCCAACCCGTTCGATGAGTTGTTCCTCGCGGTCATATTCGTCCTGGATGTCGCCGATGATCTCTTCGACAACGTCCTCGATGGTGACGAGGCCCGCCACCGAGCCGTACTCGTCCACCACGATCGCCATGTGCACCCGCTGCTGTTGCAGCTCGCGCAGCAGGTCATCCAGACGCTTCGACTCCGGCACGAAGTAAGCGGGACGCACCAATCCCTTGACCGTCGCCGGCGACTGGTGACTCGCGAGGACACGCAGCAGGTCCTTCGCGTAGAGCACGCCGATGATGTTGTCAATGGACTCTTCCATCACCGGAATGCGCGACTGGCCGCCCTGCACGATCAGCCGCATCGCCTCCTCGACGGTGTCGTCGGCCTCGATGGTGACCATGTCAATGCGCGGCACCATCACCTCGCGCACGGAGGTGTCCGCCAGCTCGAAGACGTTGTGAATCATCTCACGCTCGTCCTCTTCGAGCACGCCCTCCTCCTCGCCGACCTCCACAAGCAGCCGCAGCTCCTCCTCCGTCACGAACGGGCCATGCTTGACGGGCTGGCCGCCGATCAGCCGTACGATGCCGGTGGTGACGCCGATGAGCAGGCGGTTGACGGGGCGCAGTACGATGCTGAGCACCTCGACTGGGCCGACGAGCCGCTTCGCCCAGCGCTCCGGCGCCTGCACGGCGGCGGTCTTCGGCGTGATCTCGCAGAAGATGAGCACGAAGAGCGCCAGCGCGACAGTGGACACCACGCCGCCCCAGCTTGTCGAGATGCTGAGCGCCAGGATAGTTGCCACCGTCGAGGCGACGATGATCGAGACGTTACTGGTAACGAGAATCGAGGTGAGGAACACCTGCGGCTTCTCGATCAGGCGGACCACACGCATCGCGCGGGCGTCGCCATCCTCGGCGAGGCTGCGCATGCGGATCTTACTGACCGAGGTGAGGGCCGTCTCGGCGGCGGCGGAGAGCGCGGCCAGCAGCAGCGCGCAGACTAATATGACGACGAGTATCCAGTCGCCACCGTTGAAGCTATGCGCGCTTGATGAGGCGCTGGCGAGCGCGAGCGGCCAATCAGA
>DATEGV010000359.1:0-11756 GCA_035279925.1 Ktedonobacterales bacterium
TCGTCGCCAGATGGCCCAGACTCGTCAGCAGGGCCACGTCGTCGTCGCTGAAAAAATGCGCGCTGTGGTGGCCCAGCGCGATGCCCCCATGCGTCCGCCCGTCGCGGTCCAGGACCGGTACGGCGATCACGCTCCGCGCGCCATCGAGCGCGCCCAGCCGGTATGCGTCCGGTCGCGGCCCTGATCCCGACTCCGAACCTAACGCGGCGCCCGCCGTCAGATCGCCGATGCGGGCGGGTTTGCCGAGGTAGAGGCGCGCGAGCGGCCCGTCCCTGGCGATGCGATTCAGGTGGGTGGCCGGCGCATCCTTCACGTGGGTGTGATCTAGCGGCGCGAGGTAGAGCGTCTGGTCCGCGCCTGGGCCGGCGTCGTTTGGGGCGGGCAGCGTCACGACGAGCGCCGCGAAGCCGCTGGCCGTGCTGGCGAGCGCCGTCTGCGCGATGAGACGCAGCGCCTCAAGTTCATCCTTGACCTGGCTCAGCGACTCGCCCATCCGAATGAGCGCGACATATCTGCCGGATTCCCGCGACGCCAATGAGCGTTGCCGAGTGGCCATCGCGATCAGCGCGATGATCGCCACCGAGCCGCCGGTCAGGGTGAGCAGGCGCAGAAATATGTCGAGACTGAGTCCACCGCGCGTGAGCAGCGGCGGATAGAAGAGCGTATCCGCGCAGATGATCTGCGCTCCCGCCGCGACCAGGCCCATCCGCCATCCCCAGCGGAAGGTGATGAACGCGACGGTCACGAGGTAGAGCAAGCCGGGGTTGGGAAAATGGCCGATGGCATGGTCGAAGACGGTGAGGAAAAGCGAGACGCCTAACATGCCCAGCGCGAGGGTGTACCACGCGCCGTAGCGGTCGAACGCGAGCCGCCGCGCCGCTCGCTCGCAGAGCCGCCGGACTCGTGGATCGCGGCCCGCCGCGCGTGTCCGCTCGACGACGCGCATCCCAATCGCACGGGCGCCAAGGAGCAGTCGGGACGGCCCGACACGGTGGCCGCTTGCGCCGATCAGTACGCCCGCTCGCGCCGCGCCGGAGCGATACGCGCGCTTCACCGCCCCGAGGGAAGCCTTCCCGCGTGCCCGTACCACCACTGCCTCCTCACGGCTCCGGCGGCGCCGTCCATCCTCCACGCGCGCGCCGCGTCCTGTGTGGCGCATTGTACTCCACGCCCGGCCGCAAACCAACAAACCCACCGAAACCTCCCACAGGCAGTTCGACAACCGGGTGGATGGGCCGCGTTGTGACGCGCTGGCGTCCCTCACCGATTGCGCCAGGCGCTAGACATCCCGCCCGGCGATGCCGTACAGTACTCTGCGCACGGCGGGACGCTGTAGGTGGAGAGTGGGAGTGGGCTGGGCAAGGGAGCGCGTTTCATCTCCAGTTGCCCGCGTTGGATGAGGGCGGAAGGTGAAGGACAAATGCGAGAACAACCACAGAAGGTGCTCGTGGCCGAGGATGAGCAAGATATTCAGCGATTCATGGCCCTCAATCTCACGATGGAAGGGTACGAGGTCTTGACCGCCGATGACGGCGAGCAGGCGCTTGAGCTGGCGCGAACGAGCGCGCCGGATGTCATCATCCTCGATGTGATGATGCCGAAGCTGGACGGCTTCGAGGTCTGTGAGCGCGTGCGCGCCTTCTCCAGCGTTCCCATCATCTTCGTAACCACGCGCGGCGAAGAATCCGCGCGCATTCGTGGCCTGGACCTCGGCGCCGACGACTACCTCGTCAAACCGGTCAGCATTCCTGAGATGTACGCGCGGGTGCGCGCCGTCCTGCGCCGCGCCGCCTTCAATCCCACGCCGCCCGTCCGCGACATTGAGACGCTCGGAGATATCACCGTGGATCACGCGCAGCACACCGTCACCCTCAAAGGCGAGCCGGTCGCCGTCACGCCGATCGAATACGCGATTCTCACCACGCTGATGCGCCAGCCCGGCGTCCTCGTAACCAGTGACGCGCTATTGGAGACGGTCTGGGGCAGCGAGTACGCGGGTGAGACGCACATCTTGCAGGTGAACGTCCACCGCCTGCGCCGCAAGATCGAAGCTGATCCCGCCCACCCGACGTACATCCTGACCCAGCCCGGCGTCGGCTATCGTATGCCGATGCGGCCAGCAAACGGCGCCGCCTGATCGCGCCGCTCCTCAGCGCACCGGCTGATTCGACTGGAGCTCAACCGGTTCCGCCGGCGCCGTGAGCTCCATCACATGGAACGCGGGCCGGTCGGGGAACGCCTGCCTGAGCACGGGTAGCGAGACGTTGTAGACAGGCGTCCCGTCGCGCAGCTTGCCCTGCGCGCGGCCCCGATGCGCGTGGCCGTGGAAGACGGCGTTGACGGGGTAGCGCAGTAGCGGCTCCTCCAGGCGGCTCGATCCCAGGAACGCGAAGATCTCCGGCGGCTCGCCCTCCACCGTCTCCCGGATCGGCGAATAGTGCAGCACGGCGATGCGGTGCGGCGCGCGGAGCCGAGCCAGCGCGGACTCCAGCTTGAGCGCCTCATCCAGCGCCTCGTGGACGAACCGCTTGATGGTCTCCTCTCCCCAGGCAGCCAGCGCGTGCCGCCCAAAGCCGCCGCCGAAGCCGCGCGCGCCCGCGAACGCCACGCCGCCCACCTCAAAGGCGTCGCCATCCAGCATGTGCAGTCCCGCGTCGCAGAGGATCTGCGTCACCTCGGCCTGCTTGCCGGATTCGTAGTCGTGGTTGCCCAGGACGGCGACCGCCGGGATACGCAGACCGCTCGTGATCTCGCGCGCGAGCACCCGCGCCTCCTCAGGCAGCCCATAGTCCGTCAGGTCGCCGCAGATCGCGAGCACATCCGCCGCATCGGTGATCTGGCGAAACATCTCCTGAAAAGCGCCTTGCGAGGTCTTGCCACAGTGGATATCGCCCAGCGCGGCGAGCCGCACCGTCTGCTGTGTTCCCATACGCTCCCCGTCCTCATCGCGCCGCGCGTTCTCCGCGCGCTCCGCCCTTGCATGCGCTGGCACAAACTATGCCTCTTGCTCGCGGCATACCCACACGGAGTGAGGAGGAGGAAACGCACATGTCGGAACCTGAGCGGCGCGACGGCCCGGACGACGAGATACGCGCGTTCTATCGGGACGCCGTGGACGTGCTAGATCGAGCGGGCGTGCCCTTTCTCGTCGGCGGCGCGTATGCCTTCGGACTCTACACCGGCATCGAGCGGCACACGAAGGATTTCGACCTGTTCCTGCGCCCAAGCGACTGCGAGGCGGGGCTGCGCGCCTTCGCCGAGGCCGGCTATGAGACGGAGCTGCCGTACCCGCACTGGCTGGGCAAAGCGCACTGCGGCGACGCCTTCGTGGATCTCATCTACAGCTCCGGCAACGGCGTGGCGACGGTGGATGATCTGTGGTTTCGCTATGCCGGCTCCGGCGCGATCTTCGACAAGCAGGTGCGTGTCTGCCCGGCTGAAGAGATGCTCTGGTCCAAATCCTACGTGCTCGAACGCGAGCGGTACGACGGCGCCGACGTGCTCCATCTGCTGCGGGCGCGGGCGCGCGACCTGGATTGGCGGCGTCTACTGGCGCGCTTCGGCTCGCACTGGCGTGTGCTGCTGAGCCACCTCATCCTCTTCGGGTTCGCGTACCCGGACGAGCGCGACACCATTCCGCGCGCCGTGCTGGATGACCTGCTCGCGCGGTGGGCCGCCGAGCGCGACGAGCCGCCCCCACGCGACCACATCTGCCGGGGAACGCTGCTCTCACGCGAGCAATACCTCGTGGACATCAACGATTGGGGCTACGCCGACGCGCGTGAGCTGCCGGGCGGCCCCATGTCGCCCCAAGACCTCTCGATCTGGACGGCCTCCATCGAAGGGGAGCCGCAGACGGGCCCCCTGCGCTGATGAGCGCGTTCCCTCGTCTCACCCGCGACCCCTGGTGAGTTGCGCTCGCGTGATGCTAAAATCCAGTGTCGGCGGCGACTGGTATGGCATCGAGCGAGAGGAGCGCGAGACATGACGCGGAGCGAGCGACGAGGACAGCATGGACACGCGCGGGCCCATCATGGCGGCCATCGCGCGCCGGAGACGCTCTCCGCGCTGACAACGGACCAGGCGGCGCAGCTCGATGCGTTGCGCGCGCGGATTCCCTCGCTGGCCGCCGCCCTGCGCGACGCCGCAGACGCTGGGCGCGACGCGCTCACAACACTGCTCGCCCCCATCGAGACGGCCGAGGAGCGGGTCGCGCTTGCCTACGCGGACGCGCTGGGAGACAGCCGTGGTCCGCTGGCACGCGACGCCGCCGACGTTGCGGAGGCGTTGGGCGAACTGAGCGCCCGCAAAGAGGTTGGGCGTCTGGCTCGCCGCTCGCGCATCCGGCTGCGCTCAGCAGGCTCCCTCCCATCGCTGCGCGTTCCCGCGTCAGGCGTTCCCACCACGCTGGCGACTCCCGCCGCCGATGACCACGCCAGCGGCCCCGCCACGCCCGAGCGGCCCACTGGCGCGCCCGCGTCATCCGAGCCTGAGCCCGCACAGGACACCCACACCTCCCACACGCGCGCTCCGGGCCGCATCGCGCAGGCCCACGCCTCGCGCAACCGCGAGACCGGCGAGATGCTGCTGCTGGTTGCCTGGCAGGAAAGCGCAACCTCCGACTACGTGCGGCCATACGCCTTCGAGTTGAGCTTCTGGACCCAGGGCGTCAAGCACTTCAGCGCGCAAGAGTTGATGGCTCCGGCCACATTCCGCAAGCAGATGCTTGAACCGGCGCAGGATGTCACACCATTCGTCGCCATCTCACCCGCAGAGGTGCGCCGGCTGCTGCGCGAGGCCCTCGACACGGCCGCGTGGCGGGGCGACACCCTCAACGCGGACTATCAATTGCACCACAAGGAGATCGAGGAGCGGCTGCTCACGCCGCCCGACGGCGAGCCGGCGGACGACGACCCGAACGCCGGCGACCGCGCCTACATTGACAGCGAGCAGGAGCCGGACGAGGTAGCCGCCAACTGGATCGGCGCGTGGTCGTTCGGTGACTACGGTCTCGCCTACGACCTACTGGCCGATGACCACCCGAGCCGCCGCAAGGAGCCGCGCGCGGAGTACATCGCGCTGCGCCGCCAATGGGCCAAAGAGGCCGAGCCATCCGGCCTGCGGCTCACCCTGGTCCGCGAGCAGGCGCAACGCGCGAGCGCGCTCTGGCTGCCCGGCAGCGCTGGCGTCATCACCGGCGGCGAGCGCAAAGATGTGGAGGCGTTCTGGTCGTTGGTCCTGCGCGACGCCCCAGAGGGCGGCCAACTCGATGAGCTGCCGATGGCGACGCTCACCAGCGGGGAGACCGGACGCCACTGGTACTGGACGGCGTATACCCTCAACCGCGACCGGCGCTCCGGTCTGTGGTTGATCAGCCGCACCCGCGATGAAGGCGTGACCACCCAGGCGCTCAAGATCGAGGAGTTGCAGGAGCGCATCCGCGAGGCGCACGCGACCGTCGAGCAGATCACCCAGCAGACGCCGCCGGACCCGCGCGGCGAGGAGGCCGCGGACCTCCTGCGCACGCTCACCGGCGCCATGACCGCCGCGCTCCACTATCGCGACGCGCTGCTCGTCCGGCTGCCGCTCGATGAAGCCATCTATCGCGACGGCATCACCGACGCGCGCTCCCTGGGCAACTACGAACGCTCGTCGGCGCTGCTGGAGAAGCTGCGCGCCCGCTTCGGCGGCTCCGATCAGCGGCTGACGTTCGAGCTTGGTGTCGAGCAGTACCTTGCGGCGGAGCAGGCCGCCAGCCAGGGAGACGCGCACGGTGAGGCCGCCTGGCTGGAGCGTTCGGTCCGGACGCTGACGCAAGTGGTCGAGGCCGAGCCGACGGCGGAACATCTGCAAGGGCTGGGGGAATTGCTGAGCCGGCAGGGACACTTCAACCAGGCGGAGACCCGTCTGCGTGAGGCCATCGCCGCCGACCCGCAACGCGCGATGGTACACGCCGATCTCGCCGACGCCCTGATGGGACGCATCAGCAGCGAAAACCTGGACGATCCCATCGCGCTCTCCACCGACGAGCAACGCGACCTCGCCCGCCAGGCGTTGGGTGAGCTTCGCCAGGCGGTCACGCTGGACACGACGCTGCGGGGAGTCTACACGCGCATCGGCGCGCTCTATGAAGTCCTCGAACAGCACGACGACGCGCTGATTGCCTTCGACGAGGCGATCCGGCGCGACCCCGGCGACGCCGAGGCCCATTACACCCTCGGCACGATCTATATGTCGCGCCGCCAGCCGGAGAACGCGCTGCCGCACATCGAATCAGCCGTGCAGCTCGCCCCTGGCAACCTCGCGTTCCGCATTGGACTGGCGACGGCGTACGTCGCCGTGGGCCGGCGGCAGGAGGCGACTCGCGAGATCGAGCTGCTGGAGTCGGTGGCGCCGGGGCTGCCGCAGATCGCGGAGCTGCGGCGGGTGCTCGCGGAGACGGGGGGAAGGCGCTAGCAGCCGTCCGCGCGCTGATCACGCAGTAGTTCGACCGCCGCCTTCGCCACCATCTCCGGCGTGATCGCCTTCAGGCAGGCGAGCGAATGGCAGGTGTTCGGCACCCACGGCGCGCCGTTGCCAATGAAATGGAAGCAGGGCGCGCACGGCAGGTTCGAGTGGACGATCCGCTGCCGGTAGTTGCGTTTGCCGATGGGCTGGAACTGCTGGATATTGGACGGCCCGAAGACACCCACAGCCGGCGTGTTGACCGCCGCCGCGATATGCAGCGGGCAGGAGTCGTTGCCCAGGAACATCGCGGCCATCTCGATCAGCGCCGCCGTCTCCTTGAGTGAGGTGCGCCCCGCCATCACCGTCGCCTTGTCCGGCGCGATCAGCGCGGACACCTCCTCACAGAGCGGCGCGTCGCCATTGCCGCCAAGCAACAGGATATGCGCGTTGAACGTCTCGATCAGGTGGTTGGCCACCGCCGCGAATCGGCGCGGCGCCCAGCGCTTGCGTCCCTCGAAGCCCTCGCCGCCGACGTGCATCGCGATCAGCATGTTCGCGGGCGAGAGCCCCGCTTCGCGCAGCAGCGTGCGCGCGGCGGTGCGGTCCTGCGCGGTGAGGTAGAGCCGGGGTTGGCGGTCTTCCTCGGAGAGCGGGCCGTCCAGCACGGGCGCGATGGCTTGCAGATAGTGGTCCACCGCGTGCCGATTGCGATAGGCGTGCGAGTGGCCGCCCAGCAGCCACCACAGCAGCGGCATCTCCACCCGCAACGGCCGGCGATACAGGCCGGCCATGCGCAGCACGATGGAACCGACCGGCGAGAAGGTGATGATGAGGTCGAACTTGTTCTGCCGCAGATCGCTCAGCCCGCGCGCGAACCGCCGCACCCGCGACTCCGCGCCGCGCTCCGCGACAAACATCAACTGGTCAATATTCGGGTTGTCTTGCAGGATGCCGGCGTTGCTGTGCGAGACCATCGCGGTGATCTTGGCCCAGGGGAAGCGCCGTCGCAACGCGGCAAGCGCGGGTGTCGCGAGTAGCGTGTCGCCGATGGGCAGCAGGAGGCTGACCAGAATATGCGCGGGATCGAGCGGGGTATATCGTTCTTCGATGACGTGGTCATGGCCCCTACCCACCTGTGGTGGGGCGTAGGGCATGACCGACGTTTCGCTCAATCGCAGCGAAGAGCCGAACAGCGACTCGTACACTCGTTGCTCCTCCACGCCGCGCTGTCTTCGCGCCTGGCGCGTGCGTGCGCCGATCCCATCACAGACCAATGGGCCGATCCCTCGACTAGGATACACCCTCTAAGACGATCTGTCTGTATTCTAGTACGTCACACCTGAACCGCAACTATCAGAATATCACCTAATGAGTTTGACACGTCCGCCGCCCGCTCGTCCACCTCCGGTCGTCCGATGGTCCCGACTGGAGAGGTAGACCGTCGTCAGCCCCGTCACCGCGATGGCCACGCCCAGGATGTCCATCGCTGGGGCGATCCCGAAGTTGTCCGCGGCCAGGCCCATCAGCGGCACGAAGATCACCGTCGCGATGTTCAGGACCATCCCCTGCACCGCCAGCACGCGCCCCTTGATCCAGTCCGGCGAGCGCTGCTGCATGATCGTCTGCGCCGGCACATTGACGAAATCGAGCGAGATGCCGATCAAAAACGTCAGCAGGATCGCCACGATCACATACGGCCACCAGTTCCACCACTGTGCCAGCAGCCGCTCGGAGATACCGCGCACGACGGTCAACATCACCGTGCAGACCGCGAGAATCACCACGCCGGCAAAAATCGTTCGGCCATATTGATACCGTTTGACGATACGGGGTGTCGCCGCCGACCCCAACACCAGACCTATCCCGGCCGGAACCATCACCATCGCGGCGAGCTCTGGCGGCCGGTGAAAGAACGCCTGAACGAAGCCAGGCGCGATCATTGCCACAACCGCAACCACCAGGCCACCAATGCAGAGTTGCACGACGGAGATGAGTAGCCGGCGGTCAATGCGGATGAAATGCCAGCATTCCAGGATGCCCAGCCAGATGCTATAGACCTGGCGCGACTCACTGACACGCGACCGGCGCTGCCCCGGCGCCGGCTTCACTTTCAGGCGGCGTTTCGGTATCGTCAGAATCAGGATCGCGCAGATGGCATAGAATACGGCGACGATCACGAAGAGGCTCTCAATCGGCTGGACGACGATATTGTGATGCGCCGTGCCAATCGTGATCGCGGGCATGAGCAGGAGGATCAGCGGCCCCAGCGCGATCAGCCCCAACGCCTGCGCCAGGGTGAAGGTAATGTTGAAGAGCGAGAGCGCGTTGATGAGCTCGTCGCGATGCACCAGCAATGGGATCGCGGCGCCCTCCGCCGGCGCGAAGAACTGCCCGATCATCGCGATGAGGAAGCTGAGCGCGTAGGCTGGGATGATGGCGTGCTGGTCCACCAGCAGCGAGACGGCGAACACGACGGCCGCGATACCGCGCAGCACATTGCTCACCCAGAGGACGCGCCGCCGGTCCAGCCGGTCCACCAGCACGCCGGCCGGGGCGCCGAAGATGGCCGCGGGCAGCGCGAAGGCGACGATGGCGATGCTCGTGGCGAAATAGCTCTTACTGCGAGACTGAATCAGCACGATCAGCCCATAGTTCGCCGCGTTCATAATCGTCTGCGAGAGCAACTGCGCCATCCACAGCCGCAGGAAGTAGCGGTTGCGCAGCACCGTGCCGAAGCCGCGCCGATGGGCCTCGGGCTCTGGCAGGCGCGGTGGAATCACCTGTTCGCGCGCGGCGCGCGCCTGCCGCGCCACATTGGACGCGCCGTTCTGTGGTCGCTTGCCCGGCGTGGTCTCGCGCGTCTCGCGCGTCTCGCGTCCGGGTTTGGTGTCAGCCATGCGGCGCGTCTTTCACACTCGTGTCCTCGGTGGCTCCCCGACTCAGGATAGTCTTGATGCGGCGCTCCACCTCACTACGTGGGAGCAGGACACGCCGTCCGCAGCCCTCGCACTTCAGTCCGATATCTGCCCCCAGCCGCACGACCACCCAGTCCGTGCCGCCGCAGGGATGCGGCTTGCGCAGGCGCACGCGGTCGCCCAGCGCCAGGTCCGCGTACTTCATCACGTGGGGCCTCCGGTCGCGTTGGGCGCGGGCGCGCGATATAATCCGCGCCGCTCAATGTATGAACGAACGGGATCGGGCACAAGATAGCGAATCGGCACATCAGAGGCCACCCGCCGACGGATGTCTGACGCGGACACCTCCATGAGCGGCGCCGGTACGACGGTGAGTTTCGCGCTCAGCCCAGGCAGCGCCCGCGCGAGCCGCTCCATCTCATCCGGCGCGCTGCTGACGCCGGGCCGTCGTACCGCCGCGACGCAATCCACCGTCGCGAGAACGCGCTCCGGCTCGCGCCAGTGGGGCAGGTAGGCGAGCATATCCCAGCCCATGATGAGACACATGTAGACGTCCACTCCCCACTCGCGCCGCATCTGGTCCAGGGTGTCCACGGAGTACGACGGCCCGCCGCGCGCCAATTCGATGGCGCTGAGGGCGAAACGCTCGTTGCCGGCGATGGCCCGCTCCACCATCGCCCGCCGGTCGTCCTGCGGGCTAATCGGCCGGTCGGGCTTATGCGGCGGCGTGCCCGTCGGCACAAACCAGACGCGCTCCAGATTGAGGTGTACCAGCGTCTCCTGGGCCAAAACGAGGTGCCCAATGTGCGGCGGATCGAACGTCCCACCAAAGATACCATAGCGCGGGCCAGTCCGCGCGCCTGGTTCCGTCCCGGTGGACAACGTATCGCTCACGGTGTCGTGCTCCTCATACCGAAAGCGCGGTGGCGTCCAGCACGGTCACCTCGGCGTCGCTGAGCTGTGCGCGCACCTCCTCGATGACATCGGAGAAGACCGTCGGGCTGGCGCTCGCGTTCTTGCTGGCGAGCCAGAACACCACATGCAGTTCCAGCTTGCCCCCCGCCACGCTGTTGACGTTGACGCGCGGCGCCGGATCCTTGATGACGCCCGCGACGCGCTCCAGCGCCTTCCCTATCTGCTCTTGCGCACGATCGAAGCCATCGGCGCCGCTGTCGGGAACCGTGACCGCGATGCCCGCGCGTTTGCGCTCGGATTGGCTCAGATTGACGACCACCGAGCTAAAGAGCATCGAGTTGGGGATGAGGACGCGCTGCCCGTCGTCGGTCCGCAGCTCGGTATAGCGAATCTGGATGTCCTCGACAATGCCCTCATACGCGCCCATTGCGA
The DNA here is from genome assembly GCA_035279925.1 of Ktedonobacterales bacterium. GTDB lineage: Bacteria > Chloroflexota > Ktedonobacteria > Ktedonobacterales > JADMIN01 > DATEGV01. The sequence goes on from DATEGV010000359.1 coordinate 10,710, forward strand.
TACGGTCGTAGATGATGAAGGGATGTTCGAGGAGCAGATACACGCCGGCGACGAGGTTCTTCAGCACGTCTTGCAGCGCGAGGCTCAGCGCCACGGTGAGCGTGCCGATCAAGGCGACGGGAACGACGATGCCCGTGCCCCAGACGCCGAGAATGATGATGAGGCCGACGACGAGCGTCGCCGTGTAGATGAGCCGACCGCCCAGGCGAATCAGGTTCTCGTTCACCCGACTGCCGATCAGGCGGCTGCCCTCGATGTGGCTGCCGGAGAGCGAGGCGACCATCCCGCGCTGCAAGAGACGGCCCAGACCAAGCGTGCAGGCCAGAATCAGCAGCGACAGGCCGATATGCACGCCGAGCGAACGCAGGGTATCGCCCAATGCGCGCTGTGTCGCCGGGTTCAGCGTCTGGTTGAAGAACCAAATGAACGCGATGGCCACCAGCGCCGCGACCCACACGCTCAGCAGCGTGAGGCGGCCCAGCCAGCGGCTGAACCCGGAGAGGGCCACGCGCACCCGCTTGCCCTGATCCTTGCCCTCGCGGGAGAGCTTCGTCTCCGCGCTGATCGGCACGCGGCTGGCGAGCCGGCTGAGCCAGCGCCCGCCAACCAGCGCGACGAGCAGCACGAAGAGCGAGAGTCCGCCGCGCGTCGCGAAGGCTCCGGGGTGTTGGTTGATGGTGTTCTGTAATGAAGTCAACGCTCCGCTCAGGTCGCCGGAGCTGTTCGCGTGATACGTCGCTCCGGGGCCGAGCGCGCGAGTCAGGATAGCGCCGCGCATGCTCACCTCCGGCCCTCAGTATAGCATGAGCTTCGCGGCGAACAAGAGCGTGGGTTGCCTCACCCCCTGCCCCCCTCTCCCCGCGGGGCGAGGGGGAACCCAGCCCAGCCGTCGCGCCGCGTGCTCCACCTTCCCTGCGCACGGGGAAGGGGGCTGGGGGGGATGAGGCAGCCTACCCGTGCCCCTCTACACCAGCGACTCCAGCTCGTCCAGATACTCCGCGAACGTGTCGAGCGCCTGCTGGATCGGCTGCGGCGTCGAGAGGTCCA
>DATEGV010000360.1:0-9950 GCA_035279925.1 Ktedonobacterales bacterium
GAGATTGACACGAGCGCTTGTCTAGAGGATGTCGTGGAGCACCTGGTCCGTCTGGCGCGGTCGCAGGCTTGACAGCCGACACATGCGCCACTGGCAATCGGGGAGCGGCGTAAATTGCCGACTATTCGCCGGCCTGCTCCCGCCAGTCCCGTATCGCTTTGGCATGGAGCAGGTAGTGGCTGTAGGTATCGAGCCGGAGGCGATGCCGAAAGCGCGTCTCCCGCGTGAAGTGCTCGTCGGGCACGCTTCGGATGTAGTCCATGAGGCGCTGGTGCGTATGATCCAGTTGCCGCAGCACATCGGAGAGCGCAAGGCTTCGCTTCTGCTCCGACATCCGCGCGTTGAAGCCATCTACACCGCCATACTGGATGTAGCGGAGCGTCTTGCCTCCTCTGATGATGATGGGCAGCGCTTTCAGCGCCTCCTCCTCCCATGTGGTCACGTGCGCGAGGATATCTTTCACCGACCAAGCGCCCATGACGCCTGGCGCGGTCAACTGTGAATCCGACAAGCCGGCGTAGGACACTTTGACCGCTGTCCACCCTGTCTCGAGGCGTTTGAGGAGTTGTTGTCTATCCATAGGGTGGTTTTCCTCCCCATCACCGGCAATATGCCGATCGCTCGGCGCCGCCACTAACGCATTGAAGTAGACCAAACGCGCGCCGCTATGCGCGCCGGTAGTATGCCAACAGGCTCGCCAGCTCGTCATGCGGTAGGGCATGCGCCACATGGCCGTCCCGCCCCACCATCGTCTCAGCGGCGACCAGCGAATTCAAGATAGCTTCTTCTACCGACTCGACAACCGCCAGGAACAGGTCCGACACGGTCCAGGGATCCTCCGAGACTCGTGAGACCTCCATAACGCGCGTACTCGGCCGTTGCGAGAGCTGCCGCCTGCGATTCGTCGTCGAGAATGCGATCACGAAATCGCCACTGGTATCCTCGCCGATGCCGCCCGTGCGTGCCAGTCCGAAGGTGGCGCGTTTGGCCATGCGCTCCAGCAGGCGCGAGGACGTCGGCGCGTCGGTGGCGATGACAACCATGATGGAGCCGTCTCCTGGCGGCGGATTGGTCGCGGGGCCAGGCAGTAGACGATCCAGGAAGCGTTCGCCGATGGGCGCGCCAATGATCTGTAGCAGCGGGCGGCTGCCGCAGTTCGTCTGCGCGAGAGCTCCCACTGTCACCTCGCCATCGAAGAGGCGTCGCGACGCCGTGCCGATGCCTGCTTTGAAGCCGAAACCGATGGTTCCAGTTCCCGCGCCGACATTGCCCTCGGCCACCGGTCCTTCGGCGGCTGTCTCGATGGCGCGCCACACATGCTCCTCGCGCACGTGGCGCCCGCGAAGATCATTCAAGTAGCCGTCATTCGTCTCGCCAACGACGCGGTTGAGCGCGCCGGCCCGCAGTCCGAGCTCGGGGTGGTCGCGCATCATGTACGTGCCGAGCGCGTCGGCGACCAACCCGACATTCATCGTGTTCGTCAGCAGGATCGGCGCTTCGATGGTACCTAGCTCGCGCACCTGCTCGAAACCACCTACTTTGCCGAAGCCGTTGATCGTATGGACGGCTGCCGCGACCTGCTCCTGGAACAGATCGCCACCATGCGGCAGGATCGCCGTCACACCGGTACGCACGGGTCCTTGCCCCGGCGCAAGCGGCCCGTCGCCCTCGATCAACGTGACATGTCCGACGCGCACGCCTGGCACATCGGAGATGGCATTGTGTAGCCCTGTCGGCAATCGCCCAGGCGTCACACCCAGCGCGCGCAGCCGCGTCATGGCGCACACCCTCCCGTCGCGCGAGCCCTAGCTGTGAGGCCTGTCGCGCCGCTGTTGCCCACGATGACCACCGGAACCGGAGCGATGTGGCGGCCGGTTCGGTCGCGATGGGCCGGGGCGCCGCTGCCCCGCTGGACCCGCGCGGCCCTCGGCGATGATCCGCGCCTCTTCGTCGTGGCCGTGCTCGCGCAGCCAACGCTCCGCCTCGCCGTGCAGCGCGCCGAGGCTGGGGCTGCCGGCGATCATCATCCACATCGCAAACGCGCTGTCGCCCTGGTCCGCCTCGGACCACTGCCCCTGCTCGATGAGGAACGCGCGCACTCGCTCGGCGTCCTTCGTCCGCAGCACGGCGTCCAGGCGCTCACGAAACGGCTTATACGCGCCCGGCTGGTCCTGTGTCATTCTTCACATCGCTCCTTCTCGTCTTACCTCACCTCCCCATCTTATAACAGATTCGCTTTGGTTCTTGGCGTTTGGGTCGCCCCAACCTCTGACCCCCTCGCCCGTGCGCGGGGAGGGAGAACCGGACGCCGCGCCGGAACGCCACGACACGAGCTCCCCTTCCCTCCGCAGGGGGAAGGGGCTGGGGGATGAGGCAAACTGTCGCGCCGAATGACAACATCTCAAGCGAATTCGGTATTACGCCTGCCTGACCATGATTCTTTTCCGCACCGAATAGGGCGTGACGTATACTGTTGAGAGGCGCCGCTCCCAACCACTCGCAGAGGGATCTTGTATGCCGCCTCGTGACGATTCCAGCCTCGATGGCGCCACGTCGCCGTGGCGCTCCTTCACGCCACGGGCGCGCTCCCCGCGCGTGGCTGAGCCTATGCGGCGGCCGGCGGCGCGAGCGGAGTGGCGCGACTGGGCGCGGACCGTGCTGGCCAACGACGACGCCTGGATGATCGTAGACACGGAGACAACCGGCACACACAACGAAGCGGACATCATCGAATTCGCCGCCGTCACGCCATTGGGGAAGGTGCTCGCCGATTGCCTCATCCGTCCCATCGGCTCCATCCCGCCATACATCACCCAGCTAACTGGCATCACCAACGCGATGGTGACGCCGGCTCCCCGCTTCCCGTTCGCCTACGCCGAGACGCTGTGGCCGCACCTGAGCACGCGCGGTATCCTCGCCTACAACGCGCCGTTCGACGTCCGCATGATCCGCCAGAACGTCCAACGTCACTGTCGCCGCGCCTGGGAACCGGTGGAGCAGGCGTGCCTCATGCGCGCGTATGGTAAGTGGCGCGGTGAATGTTATCCGCGCGGCCACGGCTGGGCCGGGCGGGTGATGGTCCACAAGCTTGACGTCGCCTGCCGGCAGCTTGGCATCCCCCATGACCACGCGCACCGCGCCCTGGACGACTGCCTCGTCACTGTGAAGCTGTTGCGGGCGATGGCGGAGTAGAGGGCGCCTCAGCCTCGCGCTCGTTCCTTGAGCAGTTCCATCTGCGCAAGATGATCGCGGACGTGGCCCATCGCCGGACTGAGGCAGCGCCAGACTTGCGGACGCTCGAACATCCACGGAACCTCGTCGCGCATCGCCTGTTCGAGATAGACGGGATAGCGCGCCAGGTGACCGGGCACATCCGGCTCGCCGTCCAGCGCCTCGTCTGGGAGCGCGTCGAGCCAGCGCGCGATCTCCTGGCGAACGGTGTCGGCGTACGCCAGAACGTCCGGCAGCGCTAGGCCACGGGCCAGCGTGTCGGCCTGCTCGCGCGTGTAGCCGACGCCGACGCCATGCGTGGCAAGCGTACCGCAACTTTGCCAGCGCGGCTCGTCAATCAGCTCGGGAACGCCACGCGCGAGCGTCTGCACCGCCCAATCCTGCGTGCGCGCGATATGCCAGAGGTCGAAGGCGAGCAGATTGGTATTCGGGAGGATGCGCGTGGTCAGTTCGTCCGGCGTGAGATCGCTGGCAACATCCAGCAGAATCTGGTGGATCGCCGCGAATTGTCGCTGGAGCAACGCGGTGGCGCGCATGAGAGATCCCCTTCCAGGCGAAGCCTGCCTGCCATTGCAGCCATACGGCCGTCAACGTTCTGTCAAGCGAGGGAAGATCATCGGTGAAATGAGTATACCATGCCACGCCTGTTACGGTAACACGCGCCTCAACATACGGACGTTTGCCGGCGGTCCGCTCGGCCACTACGACGCGGCGGCCCGCGCGGCGATCAAGCGCACGCTGACGGGACCCCTGCGCGCATGAACGAGAGCGGCGCCTTGCGACGCCGCCCCCAATTATTCGTATCGCTCTGCCAGCCAGGTCTGCCGCGTCACTCGCTGGGCGTCGAAACCTCCACCTCCGCGCCCCCGCCGGAGAAGACAGCTCCGGCGCCAGCGATGACACGCCATTCATGGCCCGCTCCAACCCTAGTCTGTGACCTCCGCATTGACCGCGACGGCCTCGGCGTGCGCCTCACCGGCGGTAATGGACTCGGTCTCAGATGCCACATCGCCCACCTCGATTGGCTCCTCGCCGGCCAGCTCTTCGAGCGTCTGCTCCTTGGCCACCGGCTCCGCCACCTCTTCCGCGACCGCCGCCTCATCAGCGCCCGCCTCTTCCGCCACCGGCTCCTCGATCGAGACGGCCTCGGACTCCTCGGACTCCTCAGATTCCACGCTCTCCGCGTCGGATTCCTCGGCGATGATCGCCTCGGACGCAGGCTCTTCAGCCACCGCTTCCTCGGCGGGCGTCTCCGCTTCCATCATCGCTACTGGCTCGGCCGTAGCCTCTTCGGCAATCGCTTCCTCCGAGGTGGATTCCTCAGCGACGACTTCCTCGGCTGGCGTCTCCTCGGCGACGATCTCTTCGGACGCAGGCTCCTCGGCGACGACTTCCTCGGCGGCAGGCTCCTCAGATGCGGACTCGTCGGCGATTGCCTCGGCGGGCGTCTCCGCCTCCATCATCGCTACTGGCTCACCCGACTCCTCGGCGACGATCTCCTCAGAGCTGGCTTCCTCGGCGACGGGCTCGTCGGCTGGCGTCTCCTCGGCGACGGCCGCCTCACTCGAACCTTCGGCCATCTCAACCGTCTCTGGCTGAGACGTCTCCTCACCCGCCGGCTCAGCGACCTCCTCAGCGGAAGTCTCCTCACTGGCCACGACCTCGGATGATTCCTCCGCGACGGGTTCCTCGACAGTCTCCGCCACGGCCTCAGGCTCTCCGGCCTCCTCCGACACCGGCTCCTCAGTGGCAGCGGTCCCGGCGGCCGTCTCCTCGGTGGCGCTCGCGCGGCTGCCGCGCAGAGACGAGAGCGCCTGTCCCAGTTGCGCGATGGTCGCGCCGACACGCTGGCCCAGCTCGTCCAGCGCGGTCAGCGCGGTATGGAGCAGACCCTCCACATCGTGATGCGGCTCCTCGGCAACGGCGGCCCCGGCGGGCTCGCTCGCCGCCTCAGCGACCGGTTCCACGCTGGCTGACTCTTCGGCCATCGGCTCCTCAGCGGCAGCTTCGGCCATCGGCTCCTCAGCGGTAGCTTCGGCCATCGGCTCCTCAGCGACCGGCTCCTCAACGGCGGCTTCCGCGACCGGCTCCGCCTCCATACTGGCGCTCTCATCAAGGACAGGCGCCTCGTCCGTGCTATCTATGGGACTGCTGATCTCCTCAATCTCTGAAGACTCAGCGGGCGCCTCAGCCTCCACGCTGGAGACCTCCTCTTCCGCCGCCGGAGCAGCTTCTTCTGTTGCGGTTACGGTCGTTTCTTCTGCGTGCGCGAACTCTTCGGAATCCATGATGCCCCCTAATGTCACTGTGTGCGTTCGACTCCGCGGACACATCTTCCCAGGCGAATCCCATCGCTTGTTTGTGGGCAATAGATGCCCGGGACGGTGTGTCCGACCTTCATGCGGGTGTGGTTGTCGGCTATGCCTGTCGCGTATGCTCCTGGTCAACGTCAGCGCGAGGATGCGTGGCGACCGTGCGAGGCGATGAGCGCAACCGGGCGACGTGAGGGGATACGATGCGCGGTCGCTGTAGTCAGCATTGACAGCCAGCGAGCGACGTATCGCCACACTCACGGCGTGGCTCCGCCAGGCGAGAGTGCGCGTGGTCGCGGGGCCGGGGGCGTCTTTCACGAACAATGCCGGGCATGGCGCACGACAGCGTTGTCTGGCCAGCGTAAATCCGGTTCGCGCAAAGAATGGCGCACGCGACAACGCGCAATTCGCGAGCGCTCTGGCTCCCGTGGGTCGGCGCGTCTCGTACTCACCCAACCTCTCCGACGGCGTCGTGTACAGCGTACGGTCAGCCGAGTCGAGATGGGTGTCTTAGCGAGCGCGCAAGATACGTGACACATCACGCCGTCCTCCCTTTCGGGAGGACACGACATGACTCAGTGGCGGGACCAGCGGAAAGGGCGAGGCGCGCAGCATGGCCTGGGAAGTAATTCTGTCCGAAGAGGAAACGCGGTTCCAGCCCATGACGTGAGGCGCGAGCCTTGCCCCACAAAGTCCAACAACCGAAACACGCCAGCGCCAAAAGCCGGAGATCGCTCGTGGGGCAAGCGTCGCAGCACGCATCTACGAGGAGAACAAAGCATCAAGCGTCCGCGATGGTCTCAAGGTCGTTCCTCACTGGAATAGTGAGGTCCGCTGCCTTGTGACTCAAGTATACTTATCGCCTGTGCAACAGTCAAGTGGGCTGAGGCCAGTTTTCCACTACTTCATGAAAACTCGTCCATCGGGCTAAATGGCCTAGCCCGGTTGGCATGTTCTCCCCCAGAAACGACATACCGGCGGAGCCGCTCTGGACTCCACCGGTACGTGACAATGACAGGCGAACGGGCGCGTAGCCCGTGCGCCCGCTATTTGTGGACCTGATACGTGTGCAGGACTTCGCGCCCACGGACCGAGTTCACCACAATCGCGGCGGATGCGTAGAAAGCGAGCAGCGACGCGACGATACCGGCGTAGCCGCCGATGCCGCCCAGCCAGTTCTGTCCGCCGATCCACAAGCCCGCGCCGTCACAGAGATACGCCAGCGCCAGCACGCCGAGTACGGCGGCGATCAGCAGATTGTCACCCAACGCCGCGTAGGCCAGATAGGCCGAGATCAATGCGAACATCAGGACGAAGACACCCGCCACCTTCGACTGATCGGAGCCGGCGGCAGAGATGGGATTGATCGCGTGCGTGGCCTGCATCCACAGCAGCAGCGCGAACGCGACGTTGAACGAGCCGAACGAGCAGAACGCGACGGTCGCCAGCAGATTGGCCCGCGCGTACGCCCACATGCCGGCGAGGAACTGCGCGATGCCGCCAAAGACGAGCAGCACCGGGATAGCGACGACGATGTCAACGGGCGCGAACCACCCCGCCAGCACGGTGCTCGCGGTGAACGTCGCGGCGGCGAATCCCGCCAGTCCCAGCGGTAGCGGATCGGCGACGCTTACCATGCGCCGCTCTGTCAGGCTGCCGCGGTCCGCCTCCGTGAGCGGGCCATGCACGCTACCGGCCAGCGTCCAGCGCTCCATGCCGGCCTCCGCTGAATTGCCCGCCACGAACGGTCTATTGGGCTGATTGACTCCTCCAGAATAACCGGTTTCCGGTCCAGGTCCTACAGTTGCCCCTGCCATACGAAACCAACTCCTTTCTTGGTCGGCCAGCGCATCCTCCGCCGGATCGGCCCACTCTGCGCGCGACGCGGTACACGTCGTACATGTTCACTATGGTCGCATACTCCATGCCATCTATCTCGCGGTGCGATGCAAAAAGGCGGTGCGCGCGGGAGCGTACCGACATATCCATCCATGAACGGCTACGCGCTCTCATCCTCGGGCTGGGTCAGCGCCGCTGGTCCGATGGCGCGATGCTGGAATGGTGAGGAGAGCACGATGGATGTGTGCGAGGTCCCAAGAGGGGTCAGTCGCGCGATCACGTCTTGCAGGTGTTCCACGGTGGAGACGACCGCCGTCAGGGTCATGCAGTCGTCGCCGGTTACATCATGGCACTCAATGATCTCCGGTGATTCGCTTATCACGGCGAAGGTGCGCTTGTATGGCGCCGTCGCTTTGAAGCGGATGATGGCGGTCAAGCCCAGCCCGAGCTTGGCGGGGTTTACCGCCGCGTGGTAGCCCGTGATGATCCCGGCCGCTTCAAGCCGCCGGATACGGTCGGCAACGGCCGGCGGGGTCAGTCCCACGCGCCTGCCAAGGTCGGCGTAGGAGCTCCGCGCGTTCTCCTGAAGCGCCACCAGCAGCTCCCACGCGGTCGCGTCGAGCAGTTTTTCTGAATCGTTAGCCATATGCCTCACACGCTTTCATCTCGTGGCCTACCATCCATCAACGCTTTAGAAATGCCGTTCACAATCACGAGTTGCTTTTCTACTATATCACTACCGCGCTTGCGGGGCGAGAGGAGAGTGGATCATGGCAGTCGCGAGTGAGCCGGCGCTGCGCAGGCATCTATCCGTGACCGACGGCTTCATCCTGTACACGAGCGCCGTCCTAGGCCAGAGCCTGATCGTGCTGCCCTCCATCGCCGCGCGCCGCGCGGGTCCATGGTCTATCCTCGTGTGGGCGGCGCTGGCCGCCGTAGCGTATCCGCTGGCGCGCATCATGGCCGAGCTCGGCTCGCGCTATCCGTCGGCCGGCGGTGTCATCTCGTTCATCGGTCGCGGCCTGGGCGCGCGTGTCGGCTGGCTCACGGGCGTCCTGTATCTGGCAGCGATCGCGGTGGGTGGGCCGCCGACGGCGCTCGTCTTCAGCGAGTATCTCGGCAAGCTGGTTCCACTGCCGGGGCGATGGCCATTTCTCGTCGCGGCGGTGTTGCTGGCCGCGCTCATCGTCGGCAACTGCTTCGACGTCTCACGGGTCATGCGCTTCCAACGGTGGGGATTCTTCGGCTGCCTGGGCGCGATTACGATAGCCTTGCTCTTCGCGGCGCCCCACATCCAGCCGGGCAACCTCACCTCCGTCAGCGGCTATTCGCTGGCAGGTGTCGGCTCGACGGGCTTGATCTGCTTCTTCGCCTTGGTTGGCTGGGAGAACGCCGCCTTCTCCGGGGAGGAGTTCGCCGACCCACGCACGCTTGTGAAGGCGTTGGGGCTGGCGGTGGCGGCGGTGGGCGCGCTGTTCGTGCTGCTCGGGGTGACGGTCGTCGGCGCGCTCAGTCGCCCGGTGATCGCGACGAGCGACGCCTCGCTGGCGGACCTCGCGCGGCTCTCATTGGGCGCGACCGGAGCGCGGCTGGCCTCGGTCGTCGCGCTGGTTCTGCTGGTCCTGTTCATGTTCACCTGGGCGCGGGCCGGGACACGGCTGCTCTTCGCCCTCTCGCGTGAGGGGCTCTTTCCGGCGGCGCTGGCGCGGGTGGATGGGCGCACAGGCTCGCCACGACGGGCGGCGCTGGCGCTGGGCGGCGCCTGGGCGGTCGCGCTGACGCTGCAGATGGCGCTTGGCGTACCCATCGAGACGTACATCCAGCTCTCCAGCGCGAATTTCCTGCTCACCTACGTGCTGATCGTGCTGGCCGCGTGGCGGCTGCTCAGCCTGCGCCGCTACCTGCCGGCGCTCATCAGCTCGTCGCTGGCGATCGCGCTGCTGGTGCTGGCGGGGTATCGCAGTCTCTGGTACGCGCTGGCGACCGCCGCCGTCTTCGGTGTCGCGATGCTCGTTCGCACCGTCCGCGGGACGCAGGCGCCACCGGCTGAACGGCGCGCGGCGTGATGTGTCCTCGTGGGGTAGTCAAAGACGGTTCACGCAGAGTAAAAGGGAGTTCAAACGGAGTTAATGCGAGTAGCGTGAGAGTGGCCACGAGCGCGTCGCCCTTTGGCGCTTCGCGCGAGCCGTCTCCAATAGAACTCCCTATGACTCTGCGTGACTCTGCGTGACTCTGTGTGACTCTGTGTGACCCGTACCTTACCCTGTCACCTCCGGCGTCGCGACACCGGCGCGATACGCGGGCGTCTTGGGAGCGCGGCTCGCCTGCCGTGCGGGCGTTGGGCGCGCGTCGCCCGGCTGGCCGGAGGAGAGTATCTGATAGGCGATCGGGTCTTCCGCGGATTGTTTGCCGGCCTCAGTGATCGAGAAACGCTCCGCCAGCGCGCCCGCCAGGGTGAGTGTCGCGCCCGTCACGGAGAGCGCCCGCCCGGAGCGCCGGCCACTCAGGCGAGCGCCGAGCCGCAGGGCCAGCGGTCCGCCCATCCCCGCGCCGACCGCGCCATACTGG
>DATEGV010000361.1:0-8443 GCA_035279925.1 Ktedonobacterales bacterium
GCCGGAAAGAGTGGCTCGTGGCGCTCAGCGCCGGCATCCGCGACGGTCGCGACGTTGAAGTGGTCATCATGGGCGTGCGAGAGGATGACCTGTGTGACAGCGCTGGTGGCGACACCGAGCGCTGTCAGTTGCGTGTCGAGCCGCGGTGTGAGAACGTGGGACGGCCGGACGGGCCAGCCGTGGGCGGCGAGATATTCCGCGAGATCCATCGTATCCACCACCACCGAGACGTCGCCGATGGCGATGTGGACGCATTGGAACGGCGCGGGCGCCGGCCGGTCGAGCAGCGCCAGGTCCTCCGGACGCCACACGCCGGTCGGGGTGGTCATGCTCGCGGCCATCACCCAACGCCCCACGCCACAGGTGACGACGGTGACGGTGGCCGCGCCCACGTGTACGACGCGCGGCGCGAAACGCTGGTCCAAGCGCTGGTCCATGCGAGCCTCCACGTGATGAGCGGGACCGCGACTCCCAGGCTCCGCCATCAGTGTAGCATGCCGGGACATAGAACAACGCTGAGCAACGACGTGTCACAGCCGCGCGAGCCACGTGTGGGCGGGATCATAGGCCGACAGCGCCCAGCGCAGCCACGCGCGTCGCTCCACTTCTAGATGCGGAAATGTCGCGTCGAAGTCGTTCCAATCCTTCTCGCATGTCTCTCCGCTGCTCATCTTGCTTTTGAAGAGGAGCGCCAGCTCCGGCGCGACGTAAGGGATACCGTCCGCTGAGCGCAGCTCGACGCGGCTCATGTCACGCACGATGGTTGGCGCGCGACGAAAACGCCAGACGCCGCCCTCCACGTCGGTCAGCAGGAAGTCTATGAACGCGCCGTCGCGGTGCGCGTGGACCTGATGCCGGGGCAATTCCAGCCGCATGTGCGCGGGCCACGGACCAAGGCGCTGCTCGAAGGGTGTCAGCAGCTTCCAGTCGCGTTCAAGGAGATAGGTTTGCAGAGTTAGCTGATCGGCGCGCGCAACCTCCACGTCCACGTCATGGTGAACTCGCGTGACGCGCCCCAGGAACAGATCGAGCGCCCAGCCGCCGCCGATGCGCCACGTGACGGGCAGCTCCCTAAGCTCAGCGATGGCATGATGGAGCGGCGTGAACCCTTCGCGTTCAATCCACGACCGGCGCGCGTCGTCCACGAGGCGCTCCAGCCAGCGCCGCTTCGCCTCCTCATAGGCGTCCTTGACCTCCGCGCCCGCGCTCCATGCGCGTTTGCGCGCCGAGTAGGCGTCGCGCGCCGACGCGTCGTGGCGCAGGTGCTCGCGGACGACCGCGTAATCCATCCACAGCGGACTACCGGCCGCAACGACGTAGAGCCGAAACGCGCCGCTCGTGTGGCGGATGCGTTGCTCCGGCTCGTCCGCGAAGTCGGGGTCGAGCGCATACCCCAGCGCGACGAGGGACGCGCGGGCCGGCTCCTCCAGCGGGAACGGCCACACGGCGAGGGCGATGTCCACAGAGGGCTGTCCGTAGAGGCCGGGCACGCTCGTCGCGCCCACGTGTTCGACGTGTTCGACAACGCCGCCATCCGTGAGCGCGCCCAGTGACGCCAGCAGTCGCTCACGTTCTTGGGTGAACATGTCGCGGTACAGGTCGCCAGCGGGCGTCTCGCGCTGGTCAATCGGCATGTGTCCCTCAACGGTATCTCGTCGCGTACGCGCTATGGCAGCGACTTGACGAGGCGCACACTCTCTTCGCCGTAGCCGTGGCGCGCGTAGAAGGCGCGGGCGTGCGTGTTGAGGCTGCCGGTGTCCAGCACGACGAAGGGCAGAGCGTGTTCGCGCGCCCACTCCTCAACACGCGCGAGCAGCGCGCTGGCGGCTCCGCGCCCCTCGACCTCCGCGCGCACGGCGAGTTCACCGAGATAGGCCTGTGTCTCGCCGGTGTAGTTTTTGCCCACGCCGATGGTCGCCACGCCAACCGGAGCGCCGTCCGCGCGGGTGGCGATGTATACCGCCTTCTCGTCGCCCATCTCGTTCAGGTCGTCCAGCAGGAAGCCGCGCATCGTGGCAAGCATGATCTCGCGGTCGCGCCAGGGCGCCATGCCAATCGTGAGGCGTTCCGCGATCTCTTCGAGGAACGCGCGGTCCTCCGCCGTCGCCTGCCGGACGCCCCACTCCGATGTTGCCCGCATGTCAGCGCTCCTTTCACGCGTACAGGACCACGCCCTTCATCTGACAGCATGACCCACGACCAGAGTGTACAACAAGCGGGCAAATATATAAATATACGGCTCAATCCGTCCAGGAGTTCCAGCGGACGACGTGCTCGACCGGCTCGCGGTAACCCGGCTTGAAGTCCGTTCCGAGAACATAGGCGACAGGCAGGAGCGCCGTCTGGACGACTCGCTCGTAGGGGATACCGAGGATCTGGGCGGCGTCGCTCTCATACTCCAGATGGCTGGTTGTCCAGGCGGAACCCAGGCCACGCGAGCGCAAGGCGAGCATGAAGCTCCATGCCGCGGGCAGCGTTGACCCCCATAGGATGGCTTGCCGGCTCGCCGTCCGTCCTTCGGGCCGGCCCAGATAACAGGGGATGACCATGACCGGAGCCTCGTGGATATGCTCGGCGAGATAATCAGACGACGCTTCGATGCGCCGCTCACGCGCGGCCAGTTCGGAATCGCTCGCCGCCTCCACTGCCGCGCCGCTGGTCGCGGGCTGGCTAAAACGCGCGTAGCCTCGCCGGTAGCAGTCGCCGAGCGCCAGTCGCTTCGCTGGATCAGTGATTACCATCCAGCGCCACCGTTGACCATTCCCTCCATTGGGCGCCTGGATCGCCAGCCGCAGACACTCGAGCACCACATCAGCCTCAACCGGCCGGGTGAAGTCAAGTCGCCTACGAACTGACCGTGTCGTAGCGAGCAGCTCATCGGCGGTAAGTGACGAAACCATGGGCGTACCCCTCCAGCTAGAGCGGATGAGCCATTCAGGTGTGATTCGTTGAACGCGACCCACCGCGTCTGAGCCATCCGCTGGCCGATGAACACCAGAACCCGCCACCGTCTCCGTGAGGTTGAGAATGATCGCGTCTCGATCCAGCGCCAATTGCCCCCGACGGGAGCCGCGAGCGCCAGCGGGCAGGTCACAGCGCCCGCATGCGATTGCCCTTGGCCTGGTGCTCGACCTCCGCAAGGCCAAGTGTCTCGAGCACCGGAGGGATATACATCGCGAATCGCCCGCGCAGCCCTTTCTTTAACCCGTACCAGCCTCCGATTGGGTTCGTGGGCGATCGGCCCCACGCCTCGACGGTGCCCTCTTTGGCCGGCTTCTGCTCGTCGGCGCTGCCAAGCTCCATCCAGTCGCCATGCTGCTTCAACATGGCATGCAGGTCGTGGATGGCCCGTAGATCGTAGAGCAAGACAGTTTTACCGACGGTACAGACCAGCGCGGGAGGTTGGCGAGTCTCGTCACGATACAGGGTGTATTCCGAGTTCCCTGACGGCGTCGTCAGTCTCCAAGGGTCGTCTTGTGTCCCTTGACCCATCGCATTGTTCGCTGTCATCTATCAGCGCCTCCCATCCAACACTGCGAGCGGGCGCTCGCCGCTCTGGGGCGTCTACACCAGCGTGAGCGGCTCGACATACACAACCGCGGTCCGCGCCTTGCCTTTAGGGCCACGACATCTTGACAGTCGGGATATCGGAGGAAGTGGAGCCAGCGGCGGCGCACAGCGGAGACTATGCGACCAGCAAGGGAATGAGATAACCCCAGCAGAGGAAACCGGGATTGGGGCACGCAGATGATGACGGGCGCGGGAAGCCGATCAACACGACCATCCGCGCCCGATGTGGCGAGCTATTTTTTGGGCTTCGCCTGCTTTTGTTTGGGGGGTTTCTTCGGATTCTTGTCGCCCATAGCTGGATGGTCCTTTCTGAAGGCAAGACATTCATCACCGCTCGCGGTGCCGCGATGGCTACAGTATGCCACATCTCAACCAAGAAGCAAGGCACAGATTTCTGAGGCAATACGCCAGCGAGGGGGTAATGTTTCACGTGAAACGCCGCACGCTCTCACCAGCCGCCAAGAGATCCCCTGCGCGCGACGTCTCGCCAGCGCGAGCCACCGCCGCCACGGTGATCGCCATCAGTTGCGCGCCGCCGGTTCGCGGCCGTCGCGCGGGTCTGCTCCGCATGCAACGTGGCGACCAGCGCGGCCAACCGCTCCGGAGCGAGCGCGCCGGCGTCCAGCGGGGGCGACGCCTCGGCCGCTGATGTGGGCGGTTCGTCGGGTCGCCACTCCTCCGCGATGAAGTCCGTCGAGAAGTCGCCGGCCTGGAAGCGGGGATGCGCCAGCAACCACTGCGCGAAGGGGATCGTCGTGCGGACGCCGTCTATGGTGTACTCGCTGAGCGCCCGCCGCAGCCGCGCCAGCGCCTCAGCGCGGTCCGCGCCCCAGCAGATCAGTTTGGCCAGCATCGAATCGTAGTACAGCGGCACGCGCATGCCCGCATAGAGACCGCTATCCAGCCGCACGCCCGGGCCGGCCGGGTCGCTCAGCGCGACGACCGTGCCGGAGGCCGGCAGGAAGCGGTTCGCGGGATCCTCCGCCGTGACGCGCGCCTCTATGGCGTGTCCGGTGAAGTGGACGTCCGCCTGGGTGAAGCTGAGCGGCAGGCCGGAGGCGACACGCAGTTGCTCGCGCACGAGATCGAGCCCGGTGCGTAGCTCCGTTACGGGATGCTCCACCTGCAAGCGCGTGTTGACCTCCAGAAAGTAGAAGTTGCGGTCCGGCCCCAGCAGAAACTCGACGGTGCCGGCGTTGACGTAGTTCGCGGCTTTCGCCAGCGCGACGGCGGCGCTTGTGAAGCGGTCGCGCAGATCATCATCCAGCGCGACGGAGGGCGACTCCTCGATCAGCTTCTGGTGGCGGCGCTGGATCGAGCATTCGCGCTCGCCCAGGTGGACGGCGTTGCCGTGTGTGTCGCCGAAGATCTGCACCTCGATATGCCGCGCGGGATGGACGGCTTTCTCCATGTAGACGGCGTCGTCGCCGAAGGCGGTGCGCGCCTCGCTCATCGCCAGACGCAGCGCGGCGGGCAGCTCGTCGGCGCGATGGACAAAGCGAATGCCCTTGCCGCCGCCACCGGCCGCCGCTTTCAGCAGCACCGGGTAGCCGATCTCCTGGGCGATGCGCGCCGCCTCCTCCGCGCTGTCGAGCCGTGCGTTGTATCCCGGCACAATCGGCACGCCGGCCTTGGTGGCGATGCGTTTCGCCGCCGTCTTCTCGCCCAACTGGCGCATGACATCGCCGGGCGGCCCCACGAAGATGAGGCCGGCGTCCGCGCAGGCGTCGGCGAAGTTCGCGTTCTCCGAGAGGAAGCCATAGCCGGGATGAATCGCGCCGGCTCCCGTCCGCCGCGCGGCGTCGAGAATTTTGGGGATGTTGAGATAGCTCTCGGCGGGAGCGGAGGCGCCCAGGTGGATCGCCTCGTCGGCCAGGCGCACGTGGGTCGCGGCGCGGTCGGCGTCGCTGTACACGGCGACGGTTTGCAGGCCAAGGTCGCGACAGGCGCGGATGACGCGCACGGCGATCTCGCCACGGTTGGCGATCAGCACTTTCGAGAAGGCAAACGGCGGCGTCCGCTGGGGAGACGTGTTGGCGGTGGACGCGGCGGCGCGCGACGTGTTTCGTGACATTCAGTGTCCTCGGCTCACGGTGAAAGATGGCGGGCGTTGGAGGGTCGCCCCGCGCCGAGTATAGCACGGCGACCGACGCTGGGCCTAGAGCGCGGATGCTCAGCTCATGTGCTGGCGACTACCCGATTCAGAGGAGGCGCGTGGCGAAATACGCGCCGGGAGTCGAACAGCGGGCCGGCCAGGGCAGCAGCAAGGTAACAGTGCATCTCTATACGTTATACGTTGAGCGCTGTCATAAATGGACAGACAATGTTTGCATGGGCGGATCTACATGCAAACATGCTAGAATGCGCGCATACGGGTGTTGGATGAAGGTGGAACGATGCCGCGAAAGCTACGCGACAAGCAGCCATGACAATACACTACTCGATGACCATTCAGTGGTCAGACGAAGATCAGGTGTACATCGTCAGTTTCCCCGAGTGGGGCGGCCTGCTCCATACACACGGCGACAGCTATGCGGAGGCCGTGAAGAACGGTCAGGAGCTACTGGAGGGGCTTGTCCAGTCACGGCGACAGCACGGCGAGCCGCTACCTGCTCCGCGGATTTACGCCACCGCGTGATCGTTTTGAGAGCCTGAGTGATAACTCGTTCAGTCTTTCGATATGTCCAACAATGGTGGCTGCAGCTGTCGTTGTCGTTCCTGCCGCAGTTGTTTGTAATTCAGCGGTGAGACGACTGGTTGGCCGACGCGGGTCTCAATATCTCAACGCGCGGCGCCTGCGACATCTCCGGCTTCATTAGCGTCACGTCGCAGTTCCACCACGCCCTGCGAGTCGTGTGTCTGATGCATCGTGGTGGCCGTCACTTCTGCTAGGCTTGTGAGGACGAGCTCCAGCGGCGTCATGCTGTCGCGTAGATTCTGCCGTGTTGCGAGGTGTTTGACCTGCCGATGCTCGCTGGTGGTCAGGTCGAACGTACCCTTGTTGAGCGTGTCCGTGAGGCTAGCAAAGTCACGCCCTTCCTCGGCGCCACGCTCACGCCACTCTGCCGTCAAATCATTGCGCACGACGACATTATCGAGACGTTTCGTAATCCACTCGTCGCTATAGCCCAATCGCTCGTATTCTTTGCGCAACCGATCCGCCGCCAGCGACGGATTCTCCATCTCGCGCAACCGCTCCATTCCGACTCGCGCCAGCCACTGCTTGAGCGGTTCCGCTCGCGGCGACGGCACTGATTGGATGATGCGCAGGAGCGTTTCCTCATCGGCGGCGTCGGTGAGACGTTGCTTGCCGTCGGGAGCCGTCATTTTCAACCGTACGATTTTCTCGTACGGTTCATTCGCTCCCTCCGAGACAAGTTTGCGCTTGACGTCGGACCAGTACCGCTTAGCATACGTGCTCTCCGTCAATGCGCCGATGACGTCAATGACGCTGAAGAACCACCGTCCGTCGTGCCAAACGCGCCGGATCGCCTCGTCGGCCTTTTCATCGTCGAAAAGAGCCAGATTGTTCTCGCCGGTTTCGTTTGGCATGGGTCGCCTTCGTTTGTCTCCAGCGCTCATCTCGCATACCTCCCAGCCCGCAAAAAGGGCCGCCAGTACAGTCCGGCTTCACCGGTCGAGAATAGCACCAATGTTCTATATCTGTCAAGCGGCGCTGTGACTACAACCGGTTGCCCGCGTCCGCGACCGTATTGAGCAGGGTGTCGAGATCGAAAGGCTTCTGCATGATGGGGGCGGTGACCATCTCAAGCAGGGCTTTGAGCGTGGGACTGAGGCGTTTGTGCGCGGCGGTCATCAGGACGTAGACGTGGCGCGTGGCGAGCGTCTCGTCGCCGGCGACGGCACTGAGCACCTGTTCGCCGTCGAAGCCGGGCATGATGAGATCGAGCAACACGACCATGCGCTCCTGGGACTCACGGGCGATGCGCAGCGCGGTCTGTCCATCCGGCGCCTCAAATACGACATAGTTCGAGTCTTCGAGAACCAGTCGGAGGGTCTCCCGGATTGCCTGATCATCGTCCACCACGAGCACGCAACGCGGCATGCGCATACCTTCTCATTCCGGCTGGCGGGGCAGCTTGAGGCGGTCACCGTCCTTCGTTCGGCTGACGAGCCGCGGCGCCTCCTTCGTAACTGCTGGGCGACGGTTCCAGTGTAGCAGAAGTCGTGCGTTTGTATACCATCTCATCTGAAACCAGCTACATGGCCGTTGACGCCGCGCCGCGCCTGGTGTTATTCTGGCCTGCGCATTCGTTGCTCGCCGCGTCTGGGAGAGTGAACATGACAGCGTCTCCGCCGTTGATCGAACTCCATCGCCACCTCGAAGGCAGCATTCGCCCACAGACGACGCTCGCTCTTGCCGAGCGCTTCGGGCTGCCCTTGCCACGCGCGCTGGACGAGCTGCGCCCCATGGTCCAGGTCACGACGCCCGAACCCGATCTCATGGCCTTCATCGCCAAGGTTGACACGGCGACCTCCGCCCTGGGCGATCTGGACGCCTGCGCCCGCATCGCGTACGAGGCCGTCGAGGATGCGCGCAACGAGGGCATCGCGTACCTGGAACTGCGCTTCACGCCGCTGTATATGGCGGCGGCCCACACGCTCGATCCGCATGGCGTCGTCGAGGCTGTGGTAGATGGTACGCGGCGCGGCGCGCGTGACTTCGGCGTGCGTGTGCAGCGCATCGGCATCCTCAACCGCACATTTGGCCCTGAGACGGCGCGGCGCGAGCTAGAGATTTTGCTGGATCATCGGGAGGCGTTCGTCGCGCTGGACCTCGCGGGCGACGAAGCACGTTTTCCGGGCGATCTCTTCGTGGACCACTTTCGGCGCGGGCGGGACGCCGGCTGGG
>DATEGV010000362.1:0-7429 GCA_035279925.1 Ktedonobacterales bacterium
GTTCAGACGCAGCCCACGACGCTTCGGTAACGGCTCACCGTTCGGGCTACGCGAGATTCTCGATCTCCACCGGCTCGACCGGCTCGCCCAGTGGAAAGCCGAAGACTCGCGCGTAGAAATACAGCTCGCCGTCCAACGACCGCCGGATGTTCTCCGCCTTGCGGAACCCGTGGCCCTCCCCTTCAAAGGCCAGATACGCCACCGGCAGCCCCTTGCGCCGCAACGCCTCCACGATCATCTCGGCCTGGTTCGGTGTGACCACTTTATCGTCCAGCCCCTGGAAAAGGATCACCGGGCAACTGATCTGGTCCGTAAAGTGGATGGGTGAGCGCGCGACGTAGAGGTCCTTGCGCTCCGGATACGGGCCAATCATCGAGTGATTGTACCGCGACTCAAACTTGTGGCTGTCGCTATCCAGAATCTCGAGGTCGCTGATCCCGAAGTGGCTGGCGCCCGCCTTGAAGACATCGCGGAAGGTGAGCGCGCAGAGCGTCGTGTAGCCGCCCGCGCTGCCGCCCGCGATCATCAGCCGGTCGCCGTCCGCGAGTCCCTGATCCACAAGGTACTTCGCGGCGTTGACGCAGTCGTCAACATCCACGACACCCCACTGGCCGTTGAGGCGCTGGCGATACTCCCGCCCGTAGCCGGTGCTGCCGCCGTAGTTCACGTCCACCACCGCGATTCCCCGGCTCGTCCAGTACTGCATGCTCAGGTTGAGGACGCCGTTGGTCGCGCTCGTCGGGCCGCCGTGGCTATGCACGAGCAGCGGCGGCTTCTCCCCCGCCGGACCGGTATAGTCTCGATTTATCGGCGGGTAATAGAGCGCATACGCCTCGCGCCCCTGCTCCGTGGGGAAGGAGATGGGCTGCGCGGGCGAGATGTAGCCGGGATCAATCGCCAGGTCGCTGGACCGTTTGACGACCTCGGTCGCGCCGCTCGCCAGATCCAGTCGCGCCAGCGCCCTGAACATGGTTGGCGATCCCGCCGGAAAGTACGCGGAGCCGCCGCCGACCGCCAATTCACCGATGGCGGTGTAGGGGAGATCGAACGTTGAAAACGCGCCGGTCGCGGTATTGAGCCTGCCCAGATACCACAGGCCGTTCTGGGTATAGGCGCAGATGATGCTTGCGCCGCTCTCGAACTGGTAGCTGGACTGGCCGAAGGACCACTGCGGAGCGGTGAATTCCGCGTCCATTGGATGCAGCGGCTCGACCTCGCCGTTGGGCGTGAGCCGGTAGAGATTCCACCAGTTGGAGCGGTCGGAGACGAAGTGCAACACCCCGTCGGGCGACCATTCCGGCTGGGCGATGGACTCATCCGCGCCGCCCGCCACCCGCCGCGCGTTGGCGAGCGTGCCGTCGGCCTGGACCTGCGCGACCCACAGTTCGGTTCCATCCCACGGCATGTTGGGGTGATTCCAGGTGAGCCAGCAGAGCGCGGACCCGTCCGGGCTAAGGCGCGGACTCGCGTAGAAGTCGTTGCCGGAGACGAGGATACTCCCGCCCGCGTCGTCGCCGCGCAGGTCCACCGTGACCAGCGTATTGATGGGATGTAGGTCGGACTCGCGGTGGTCCTCGCGCACGCAGATCATGCGATTGCGCCGCTCGTCCACGACGCCGTCCGCGTAGCGCAGCTTCGCCTCGGGTGTGATGGGCGCCGGCTCCTCGCCGGGCCGCTGCCGATAGAGCCGCTGGTCGCGGAAGTTGGAGAAGTAGATGACGCCGCTGTGGACGGTGTAGCTCACTCCGCCGTACTCGTGGACCGTCGTGCGCACGTTGTAGTCCGGTGGCGTCACCTGGGTGATCGCGCCGTCCGGCGTCTGGCGCATGAGCACGAGCCGACCACCCTCAGCGGGGCGCGTCTCCTTCCAATACACATCGGCGCCGTCGAGGACGATGCCACTGAGCCCGGTCGTGCCAGCAACGATAGCGGCGGAGGTGATCGGCGACTTCCATGAGCCATAGGGCGCGACAGTTGGGTCAGGCATATCCGCTTCCTCTCACTCTACTCGATAGGGCGACAACATCGCCCGATCTCCTCTAGCGACTCAGCGCATCTGCGCCATGCCGACCGCGAAGAGGACGACGCCGATCAGCACACAGAGCGCGACGACCACGCCGAGCGCGATGGCTGGCGCGCGCCTGGCGCCCGATACGCCGGGTTGGCCGCGCTGACGCTGCTCGCTCACTCACTCCTCCAGGACGCCGGCTCATGTGGACGGTCTTTGTGGATTGTAGCGCCTTCCGGCCAACGGATGGGCGGTTGCTACGAGTTGTCATGCGCCCGTTTCGTGGCACATGTCCTGCGGCAACCGCACCCCGGGCCATCGAATCGTCGAGCGCCCAGAGGACTTGCTGATGACAAGAGGAGGACCCTTCCATGTTCAACCAGCCTACAGGACAAGCGCAGGACCCGATGTCGGCGTACAGCCAACTCGACCCCAATCAGCGGTCGCAGATCGCCCAGGAGTTCATCCAGCGGTTCAAGGGAACCAACGATCCCCAGGCGCAGCAGTACGCGAACTTGAACCCGCAATCCGTCACGCCGGGCCAGGTTGCGGAGATGCACCAGTACGCGGCGCAGAAGAATCCGGGCATCCTCGGTGAGGTCATGCGCCATCCGGTGATGTCGGCGGCGCTTGGCGGATTCGCCGCGTTCGAGATCCACAAGCATATCGAAAACAAGCATTAGTCGCGCGCACGGCGAGCGACACGGAAAAGGGGCGGCCACGCGGTCGCCCCTTCTTCATACACCAGAACTCCGCGGGGCTAGTCTTTGCCGCCCAGATGCTTGGCGATTTCGTACGCCGCGAAGCCGCCGATGGCCGCCGTCGCGACGGGGTGCTGCATGACCTTGCCGAGAACGCCGGGATGCGTGTTGCGCGCCTCTTCGTGCATGTCCGCGAGCTGCTGCGGGGAGACGGCGTTCGCGTCCAGGTTGGCGAACTGCTGCGCCGCCGGGTGCCCCGACTGTTGGTATTCACTGATGAACTGCTGAGCGATGGCTGCGCGCTGCTCAGGTGAGAGTTGTTGGTAGACGGCCGCGGGGTCTTGATTCGGATCGTTTGCCATACGGGTACGAGCCTCCTTCGGAACTTCCGCCACTGCGACATGGTTGTGCGCTCGTTGTCACGCCCGCACTCTTGCGAGCGGCGTCCGCCTGGTTCGCCACGGGGAGCCGCGACCGACGCATGCGCACCATACCAGATGGGCGGCCCTAGCGTCAATCGGCGTTGCTCGGCGGCGCAAGGCCCTTGCATGCTCCGCGGGGACTCCAGTCCGCGCAGGCGCGGCATCGCCGCGACGAGCGGGGCGGGATGATTTCGGCGGCTATGATAGAATGCGACTGGTATGCTTGCACGGTCAGTTGGAAGGTACGCGCCGATGGACGAGTTCACATGGGTCGCGAGCGCCGGGGATATCGCGCCGGGTGAACTGTTGCGGGTCGAGGTCGGCGGGCGGCTCGTTTGTCTCGCCAATGTGAATGGCGCCATCTACGCCGTGGACGACGACTGCCCGCACATCGGCGGCGCGCTGGACGAGGGCGAGCTGGAAGGCTGCGTGCTCACCTGCCCGGTGCATCTCGCCCAGTTCGATGTGCGCGACGGCAAGGTGCTGCGCGGCCCCGCCCGCGAGGATGTCGGGTCGTATGCGGTACGGGTCATCGGCGATGACGTGTTCGTGCGCGTCCCGTAGTTGGCCGGCGCGCCACACGGGTCATCGAGCGGCCTTCAGGCCAGTTCCGTCCGTGCTCCGGCCATTGATGGCCGAGAGCGTCAGAGTCAGTGGTCAGATGAGAGCGGCGAGGAGGACACCCAGTTGGAGGCGCCATCGCACGTCGTGTTCGGGTTGGCCGGCGCGGTCGTCATTGACAGCGCGGTGCATCATTTCACGGGTCCAGCGCTGATCGGAGGACCGGCGCCAACGGCGGACACCGTCGCGATCAAAGTCATCTACTACGCCTTCGCGGCGTTGGGGGCCATCTCGCCCGACATTGACAACGCCCGCAGCACCATCGGCAGGCGCGCGGGCTTCGTGAGCAAGGGCATACAACACCTGGCGGGGCATCGCACGCTCTTCCACAGCATTCTGGGCATGGCGCTGGTGGGCATGTTCATCTGGATAACCCAGTACGTCCTCGGGCTGACCTTGCTGCGTCTTGGTCTACCTGGCACGGCCTACGCGCTGGCGGCGGGACTGCAACCGGGGCTGAATCTCGCGTCGGGCCTGGGCATCGCCTTCGCGGCGTTCCTCGTCGGCTACTTCCTGCACCTCGTCGCCGATAGCTTGACGTTGGGCGGCGTGCCGTGGCTCTGGCCGGACCACACCCGCTTTGGCTTTCCCCCCAACCGCAAATGGCGCTTCAAGTCCGGCAGCCGCATGGAGCCAGTGGTCGTCGTCACCGTCGCCGTACTGGTGATTGTCGGTGTCTTTACTCACACCCTGCGGTTTTAGAAGGGTCGGCGGATGATCGGTGAACTCGATGGATTGGCGCCTCTGGGACGGATGGATCAGGGCGACCTTGACGCGATCTGGCGGCTCGCGGCGCTCTGCAACGCGGCGGATGGACTGGACCTGAAGATTTCGCCCGCCGTGCGAACGGAGGAGAGCGCGTGGACCTCCGACTTCGCCTATGTCGCGGATGGAGAACTGGTAGGCTACTGCTCGCTCGACGGCGAGCTCGAGGTCGAGCTCTGCGGCATGGTTCACCCCGAACATCGCCGCCGGGGCATCGGCCGGGCGCTGCTTGCAAGGGCGCGGAGCGAATGCGTGCGTCGGGGCGCCCGCGAGCTGCTGCTGATCTGCGAGGAGCGATCGCGAGCCGGCCAGGCGTTCGTGGCGACCGTTGGCGGCGCGCATCGGTTCGACGAGCACGAGATGGACCTGCGCATCCCGGCGGATACACCCGTCAACACCATGCCGGCGCCGCTCGATGGGCTGCGCTTCGGGCTGGCGAGCAGCACCGACGTGACGGCCATCGTCGCCGTCACCGCCGCCGCGTTCGGCGATCCCGTCGAGCAGGTGGCGCGCCGCATCGAACGCGATCTTCGCGAGGCCCCCGCCAGCTTGTTCGGCATGTGGCAGGGCGCCGAGCTTGTGGGAACACTCAAACTCTATGACGACCTGCCGGGCAAGGTCGGCATCTACGCCGTCGCGGTGACGCCGTCACGCCAGGGGCGCGGCCTCGGCCGCTGGATGATGCTCCAGGCGCTGGAACACGCCCGCCAGCAAGGCCACTCGCGCTTCGGCCTGGAAGTGGACCCCGACAACGCCAACGCCGTCGCGCTCTATCGCGGCCTCGGCTTCGCGTTCACCACCACCTACGGCTACTACGAGCTTCCGCTCGGCTAAATCTCCCGCTAAACTGGCGCCGCATAGGCGTGCCGTTCCCCGCCAGCGACCGCCCACATACGCCCATCACAGTCGCCAGACCCGCCCGAATACGCTAAACTCTACGCGCGGCCTGCTCCGGCTCCCCCTCTCCTGCGGGAGCATGCCGGAACGCCACGGCTCCGGCTCCCCCTCTCCTCGTGGGAGAGGGGGCTGGGGGGTGAGGTTCTGCCGCGCCGGACGCCACGGTTCTGGCTCCCCCTCTCCTCGCGGGAGAGGGGGTTGGGGGGTGAGGTCCGATTTCTGATACAGGGAGTAAGCGTGGAGACCACACAGACCGCCGCCAGCGACACACCCGTCGGCTCCGCGCCATCGCGCGCCGACCGCCTCATCGCCTGGACCGTCGCGCATCCGCGCCTGCTGCTCTGGCTCGCCCTCGCCCTCAGCCTGCTCGTCCGGCTGTTCCTCATCGCCCGTAGCCATGCCATGATAGACGGCGACGAAGCCATGGTCGGCATCCAGGCCCAGCGCATCCTGCATGGCCAGTTCCCCACCTACTTCTACGGCCAGGCCTACATGGGTAGTCTCGAAACCTACCTCGTCGCCGCCGTTTTCAAAGTCTTCGGACCCTCCGCGTGGGCCTTGCGCAGCGTCCCGTTGGCGCTCTCCCTCCTGCTCGTCGCGCTCACCTGGCGTGTCGCCCGCGAGATTCTCCCGCGCGATGCCCGCACGACACCGTTCCTCACCGGACTCTGCGCGCTCTTCGCCGCCGCGCCCCCCCTCTACGACGCCGTCGCCGAGCTGCGCGCGTGGGGCGGTCAGATCGAAATCTACATCGTCAGCCTCGCCCTGCTGCTCTCCACCCTCGAGCTCGCCCGCCGCCTGCGTGAGGGCGCAGGCCGCTTCGAGCTGACCCGCCGCTGGCTGATTCTCGGCTTCCTCGCCGGCCTCGGCGTCTGGATTAACCCGCTCGTCAGCTACGCGCTCGTCGCCTGCGGATTCTGGCTGCTCGCCGCGCTGATCGAAGTCACCGCGCCGGCGCTCTGGTCGCGTATCACCCGCCGCCCGACTGAGTTTTTGGCGAAACGACGGGCTTCAGCCCGTATGCCGCCCCATGCGCCGGCCCTTCAGGGCAGCGAGCAAACCCAGGCGTCCAATGCGCCGGCAATTGATAGCCGCGATGTCTCGCCCCGTGCGCCGGCCCTTCAGGGTCGCGAGGAAAGCTCCCCGCCCGTGCCCGATCGTAAGCGGCTGCTCCCGCTGCTCGCGCTCGTGCCGGGGATCGCCGTCGGCGGCTTGCCCGCCTGGATCTACGCCCTGCGCCACGCCGGAGCCAACCTCGCCGTCTACACCACCCAGCCCACCGTCACCGGCGCCGTCAGCGGAGCCGCGCGTCATGGCCGCATCTTCCTGGGCGCCGCGATCACCGCCCGCTACGCCTCCTGCGTCGCCCCGCGCGTGTTGGATGGCGGCCTGCCCACCGAGCCGCTCGCCTTCCTCCCCCTGCGCCTGACCCTGCTCCTGCCGCCGCTGATTGGGATCGGCTGCGCGCTCTGGCTACTGCTCGTCCGCCGCGACGCGGCCGCCCCGCGCGTCGGCATGCCCATACTCTACGCCGCCGTCGTCACCGCCGTCTTCTGCCTGGGAACCTCCGCCTGGGGCGCCACCAAGTCCTGCTCCAAGGATTGGGCCGGGCGCTACGCCGTGCCGCTGGCGCTCGTCGAGCCGTTCCTGCTGCTCGCCCTCTTCGCCGCCCCAGCCGTCTGGAGCGCCTGGCGCCGGCGCCGTGGTCACGCCCCGCTCACCCCGGCAGCCCTGCGTCGCGGCTGGACTGTCGCGCTGCTCGTTCTCGCGCTCGCCGGAGCCGTCCAGGTCGGAACCTACGCCCTTGACGACCCCGCCATGCTCTTTCAGTCGCCGTTCTACACCCATGTCGGACTGGACCAGACACAACTGACCAACTATCTCAAGGCGCACGACATCCACTACGCCTGGGCTAACCACTGGGTCGGCAACATCGTCACCTTCGAGACCAATGGCGCCACCACCTGCGCCGACTACTACGACCAGATCGCGCTCGGCGGCCTGCGACGCCCACC
>DATEGV010000363.1:0-7807 GCA_035279925.1 Ktedonobacterales bacterium
GGAGCTCGCGCGCTTCCTCCGACGCCACGCCCGCGCGTCCACAGAGGATCGCCGTCTTGACCTCACCGTCACATGCGGCGAGAAGGCGCTCCGAGGCGTCCGCGTCAAGCCCGGTCGCCCGTGAAACGATGGTCACGGCGCGCCGGCGCAGCTTTCCGTTCGTGGCCTGGACGTCCACCATGAGGTTGCCGTACGTCTTTCCCAGCAGCACCAGCGCGCCCGTGCTGAGCATGTTGAGGACCATCTTCTGCGCCGTGCCCGCTTTGAGCCGTGTCGAGCCGGCGATCACCTCCGGGCCGACCACCGGCGCGATGACGATCCGCGCGTCGTCGCTCAGGGCGGGCTCAGCCGTGCAGGCGACCCCGATGGTGAACGCGCCGCGCCGCCGCGCCTCACCGAAGGCGCCGAGCACATACGGCGTGCGTCCGCTCGCGGTGACGCCGACAACCACATCATCCGCGTGGACATGCAAGCCCGCGATGTCGGCGGCGCCCAGGTCCGCGCGATCCTCCGCCTCCTCGACGGCCACGCCCCAGGCCGAAGTGTCTCCCGCCAGGCGACCGACGATCATCTCCGGCGGCACGTTGAAGGTGGGTGGACACTCGACGGCGTCCAGCACGCCGAGGCGGCCTGATGTGCCCGCGCCGATGGTGATGAGGCGGCCGCCCGCGCGCAGCCGCGCCGCGATGACCTCGATGGCCTGTGCGATCCGTGGCGCCTCCAACGCGACCGCCGCCGCCACCTTCGCGTCCTCGGCGTTCATCACGTGAACGATCTCCAGCGCGCTCATCCGGTCAATATGCGCGCTGGCCGGGTTCACCTGCTCGGTTTCAAGGCGCTCGACCGCCCGCGCGGGCAGCAGCGGTGATTGCTGAGTGTCTCGGTTCACGAGTACTTCTCCTATGCGGACCTCAACCAGGTATGGCGACCAAGCGCGACCGGATAGCGCGCCAAGACCGACCGCGCGAGGGCCGGCGGCGAGTGAGCGGCGTCCCACGGCGCGGCGCGGCGCGTCAGGACATCAGGCGGTCGCGCTTCAGGTGCGTATAGAAGGTGTATTTGGAGCCGCGATAGACGGAGCGCGCGTACTCGATGGGCCGGTTGCGCTCGACGTACGTCGTGCGGCGCGTGAAGAGGACGGGGCTGCCCACGGCGATCTTGAGCGTCTCCGCGAGCTCCGGCGAGGCCAGTCCGGCCTCGATCTCCTGCTCAGCCTCGGCCAGCGAGAGACCGTACTTCGATTCGAGCAATTGGTAGAGCGAGAACTGTTCGAGGTCTTCGTCCACCAGCCCCTCGCAGCCCTTGAAGTTGAGCAGCGAGACTTCGAGCGCCAGCGGCTCATCGTCGGCCAGACGCAGCCGCCGCAGGCAGCAGATCGTCGTGCCAGCTGCTATCTGCAAGCGATCAGCCGCGGTTTCATCGGCTGGGATCATCTCGGCGGAGAGCACTCTCGTACTGGGGCGCTGTCCCCGCGCGCGAATGTCCTCGGTGAAGCCGGTCAGGCGCAGTAGTTGTTGTGTGATGCGATTCTGCGAGACGAAGGTGCCCTTGCCCTGCTCACGAAAGAACACACCCTCATTGACCAGATCGGTGACCGCCTGGCGCGCGGTCATGCGGCTGATGCCGTACGTCTCGCTCAGCTCGCGCTCGGAGGGGATGAGGTCGCCCGGCTTCCACTCACCCAGGTGAATCCGCTCGCGCAGAATCTCTTTGAGTTGGTGATAGCGCGGGACCGGGCCGTTCTTGTAGATGGTCCTCATGGGTCGCCGCCTCGCATTTCTGTTCGCGGAATCAGGAGAGCGCCATGACTGCATTATAGCCGGAGAAAGTCTATCCATCACATACGCGCGCTTGCCCCGGAGGAGGCCATAGACAAGGCGCGCAGGTGATGGTATAGTTGGTATGTTGTATATACCATGAACACATGATGCCATGCGCGGCTCCCGCCTGTCAAGGCTGGTGGCATCGGAGGTGACACGGGACACTCGAGAGATGGCGGCGCGCGTGCGGATCATGCGCGGCGAAGAAGTGGGAACGCGCGAGGGCATAAGTACGAGCGGAGGGCGTGTTCATGGAGTTTTTGCTGCAAGGCGCTCGCCTGGTAGACGCCGAACGTGATCGTCCGGCGGCGACGATCGCCGTCACCGGTTCAGTGATCGCGGGCGTCGGCGACATCCCGGCCACTATGCCCGGCGTTGCGAGTCCGGCGGACGACCTGAGCGTCATTGACGCGACCGGCATGATCGTCACCCCCGGCTTCACCGACGTGCATACCCATGGCGGCGGCGGCTACAACCTGCACACCACCGACCCCGACGAGATACGCGCCTTTGCGCGCTGGGCGCCCCAGACGGGAGTCACCTCGTTTCTGATCGGCATCGTGGGAACCGCCGGCGGCCTGCCGGAAGCGCAGCTCCAGTGCGCGGCGGATGTCGTCGAACGGCCCGATGACGGCGCTGAGCCGCTGGGCGTCTTCTTCGAAGGTCCGTACCTCAGCCAGCAGCGGCGCGGCGCGCACCTCCCCTCCTGGCTCCGCCGTCCCAGCCGCGCCGACACCGAGCGCATTCTCACACTGACGCGCGGCCATCTGCGGCTGATCACGATCGCGCCGGAGCTGCCTGGCGCGGACGCCGCGATCCGGCGCATGGTCCAGGCCGGCGTGGTCGCCAGCGTCGGGCACACCGACGCCACCTACGAGCAGACGCGCCACGCCATCGCGCTCGGTGTCTCGCACGCGACCCACTGCTGCAACGCGATGCGCCCATTGCACCACCGCGATCCCGGTCCGCTCGGAGCCATCATCGAGGCGCCGGAGGTAACGGGCGAGTTGATTCTGGACGGCATGCACGTCCACCCCTCGATGGCGCGCATCCTCGTGACGCTGCTCGGCCGCGACCGGCTCGTCGGCATCACGGACGCGCTGGCGGGGGCGGGCGTTCCTGGCGCGACCTTCGAGTTCGCCGGGCAGCGCGCGCATGTGGAGGCGGGCGTGGCGCGGCTGGATGATGGCACCATCACCGGCAGCGTGCTGACGATGGACCAGGCGCTGCGCACGCTCATCGCCATGACCGGTATGTCCCTGGGCGACGCGCTGGCGGCGCTGGCGGTGAATCCGGCGCGAACAGCCGGGGCAGGGCGCCGCAAGGGCCGGCTCGAAGCCGGCTACGACGCCGATCTGTTGATCTTCGATGAGTCGCTCAGCCTCTGCGCCACTATCTGCAAGGGGCGGCTCGCCTACGCCGCGCCGGAGTGGAGCGAGCGGTTCGCCGGCGTCGTTGCCGCGCCATCCCCCGCGCCGGCCAGCTAGCGGGTCATCTCGAAGGCCTCGATGACGATGACGTCGGCCGGAGCCGGCTCCATGTACAGGCGTTCCACGAGGTCGGCCCGGTTGCGCAGGACGGCGATCTGGTTGACGTAGCCTTTGTCGGTCGTCTCGTTGGCGTCCAATTGGGGAGGGGTGGCCAGCAGCAGAACCCTTTCGATGCGGCCGCTGTTGCTGGGAAACTCCTGATTGTGCCGCGCGAACACATCCCTAAAGAAGGCGCGCACCTTGGCGCTGCCAAGGAACGCGGCGTCGTCCTCCACGGCGCGAGCGCCCACGTCCGCGAAACGGCTGCGCAGCGCGGCCAGGCTAGGGAAGACCAGCGCGGCTAGATACTCACGGTTGGGCGCGGCGATCACCACCTCGAGCAGGTACGGTTGCCCAAGCCCATTGACGCTGGCGCGTAGCCGCGCGTTGTGAACCCACGTGCCGCTTGTTAGCTTGAAGTCCTCGCCGGTGCGGCCATCGAAGATCAGCCCGGCCTCCGGAGTGTCAGGTTCCAGGAAGGCGCCCGCGTCGCGCGAGCGATAGTAGCCGTTCTCATCGAAGGCCGCCGCCGTCGCCGCGTCGTCGTGATAGTAGCCGCGCGTCACGTTCGGACCCTTCACCCGCAGCTCACGCTTGCCCGATGGGTCCGCCGCCAGCTTGACGGAAACGCCTGGAATTGGCAGGCCGATCACCCGGGCGTCGCGCGCTGGCCAGTGGACCAATGTGGCGTCGGGCGCGCTCTCGGTCATGCCCCAGGCGGCGAAGAACGGCGTCGGCTCACCGCCACGCGCCTCGGCGCTCATCGCTTGCATGCCGTCGAAGGTCGGCTGGTCGAGGGCGGCAGCGGCGGTGAACATGAACTTGAGGCGACTGAAAAAAGCGTCGCGCAGTTGGGTGTCGGCGCGCATGCGCGCATAGAGCGCGGTGTAGCTGCGTGGCACGCCGAAGTAGATCGTGGGCCGCACGTCAAGAATGTTGCGAACCATCGTCTCGAAGCCCTGCGGCGCGGGGTTGCCCCGGTCAATATGGAACGTGCCGCCGTGCATGAGGAGCATATTGAAGACGAAGTTGCCGCCGAACGTATGATTCCACGGCAGGAAGTCCACGGCGACATCGTCAGGACCGATGAAAGGCCACATCTGGGCGATGCCTACCTGATTCGAGGTCAGCATGCCGTGTGTGACCTCGACGCCCTTGGGCAGGTTAGTCGAGCCGGAGGTGAACTGGATCTTGGCCAGGGTCTGTGAGGTCACCGCCGCGAAGCGCGCCTCACCCTCGCCGGTCAGCGTGTCGCTGTCCGCTTCGAGCATGGTGAGCGGCTCTACGCCGGCATGGCGCTCGGCGTTGGCGACGGCGAAGAGTCGCGTGCCGGAGATATCCCATTGGGCGAGCTTGGCCATGTGGAGATCGGCGTCCGACATCACCACGAGTGGCGCCCGAATGACATCCAGGATGTGCTTGATATGGCCGCCGGTCTTTGAGAGCGCGGAATAGGCGTAGCTGATGGGCGCGACCGCGATGCCTACCTGCATCGCGGCAAGCTGCGTCAGGGCCATCTCGACGCTGTTCTCGGACATGATCGCCAGCGGGCGCGAGCCATCCAGTCCACGCGCCAGCAAGCCATTGCTGAGGCGATTCACCCGCGCCAGGGCCTCGGCGTAGGTGGGGCCGCGCCATGCGCCGTCCGCGTCGCGCTGCGCCACGAAGGGCTTGTCCGGGAAACGCTCGGCGTTCTGACGCAGCCAGACGCCAATGTTTGGCGGATAGCCGGCCAGCGGGACAGGATTTTCGAGGATGATATCGTTGCCCCGCGCGGTGACCGTCACCTGTGGTGGGAGCCATGCCACCTGCCGCATCTGCGTCATAGGTTCATCCACCTCCGCGTGGATTGTACACTATACGCGCTGCCGCCCGGCGCTTACAGCCGTCGTCTACAGCGTGCGCGTCACCTTCTGGAGACCGCGCGGCACATCCGGGTTCAGCCCCTTCGCCAGCGCGAGCCGCAGCGCGACCTGCTGCCCCGGCGCGACGGCGACGATGGGGCTGAGCCATTCCGGAGTTCCCGCTGGCAAGGGCAGCGCGGTCGTCGCCAGCGCCAGCGCCTCCGCCGCGTCTGAGATGACGATCAGGTCCGCCTCGCGTCTCCGCAGCTCCGCGCCCAGATCGAGCATGTCATCCAACGCCGCGCCCGAGGGGGCGACCAGAAACGTCGGAAAGCCCGGCTCGATGGTCGCGATGGGACCGTGGCGGAAATCCGCGGAGGAGTACGCCGTCGCGATCACATACGTCAGCTCTTTCAGCTTGAGGGCAAGCTCGAAGGCGGTGGCGTAGTTGTAGCCGCGAGCGATCACCGCGCAGCGATCCATCGCCGCGTACGACGCGACACGCGCCTCCTCAGCCTCGTCGCGGTTCAGGGCCGCCGCCAGTTGATCGGGGAGCCGGCGCAGATCTTCCACATGCGCGTGGGCGCCGCTCCACCGTGCGGCGAAGGCGGCGATGACGGCCAATTCGGCGGTGTACGTCTTGGTGGCGGCGACGCTCTCCTCACGGCCCATGCCCAGTTCCACTACAGAATCGGCCAGGCCCGCAAGCGGTGACGCGCCGTCATTGGTGATCGCCAGCGTCGGCCGCCCCTGGCGCTTGCCTTCCTCAATCACCGCCAGAATGTCCGGCGACTGGCCCGACTGTGAGACGCCGACGACCAGCGCGCCCGCAAGACGCGGCGGCGTCCGGTAGAGGGTATGCAGCGAGGGTGTCGCCAACGAGACGGGATACCCGGCCAGCGCGGCGAAGGCGTAACTGGCGTAGAGCGCGGCGTGATCGGAGGAGCCGCGCGCCGCGATGTGGACGTACTCGAAGGAGGGCAACGCCGCGGTGATGGCCGCGATGTGGTCCAGTTCACGGTCGAGCAGGCGCGCGAGCATGGCGGGCTGGCTGGCGATCTCGCGTTCGAGCAGGGTAGGCATGGCGTTTCTCCGGAGTGGTGGAGGGTACGGACGACGACGCTTGTTATCGGTATGCTACTCCAAATTTGGTATAGTGGTCTAGATGTCTTGACAAATAGCCCACATGTCGTCTACACTGCCGTACAACAGCTTCTCGCTCTGTGATTGTCTCGTTCTCGCTTGGCGCTGCAATGAGGGCAAGCGCCGGAAAGGAGCGGCGCCACGCGACACAGCGCACATTCTCTCGCGTCTCTCTCGCGTCTCTCTCCGTCGCCTGTCCATCGTGCCATCTCGATCGTCTGGTCATTCTACGGCATCCTTCCGCCGCGGCGTCGCGGCACAGTTGACTTGTGGGAATCCTCGACGTGAGCTGATTCCCGGTTGTGAGGAGGTCTGGCATGATTCCCGGCAATTCCCCTACGGGCTCATCCAGGGTGAAACGCAATGCGTCCGCGGCATTGTTTGGTCTCCTGGTCGTGACATCCCTCGTCTTGTCCGCGTGTGGCGGCACCTCCGCCAAGGGTAAAACCGGCGGCACGCACGTCCTGACGGCGATCTGCTCCGTCGGTGGCTCCTACACCCAGAACATGAGTCCCTTCAGCCCCAACGTCAACTGCGGCGTGGACGGGCTGGTCTATGAGAACCTCGAATATGTGAACGGTGTCACCGGCCAGGAAGTGCCTATGCTGGCGACCGGCCACCAGTTCAGTTCCGACAACAAGACGCTGACCTTCACCATCCGCTCCGGCGTCAAGTGGTCGGACGGCCAGGCCTTCAGCGCGGCGGACGTGGTCTTCACCTTCCAGATGCTCAAGCAGTATCCGTCGGCGGACGGCAGCGGCCTCTGGGGCCATCTCTCGGATGTGAGCTCGAGCGACGCGAACACCGTCACGATGACCTTCCAAAGCCCGGCGCCAACCATCCTGCCGTTCATCGAGCAGACCTATATCGTCCCGCAGCATCTCTGGTCCAGCGTTGGCGACCCCACCAAGTTCACGAACACGTCGCCCGTCGGCACCGGACCGCTGAAGCTCGGCAGCTTCACGCCGCAGCTCATCAAGTACGTCAAGAACTCCAGCTACTGGCAGGCCAGCCAGGTCAAGGTTGACGAGCTTGACTACCCGGTCGTGAACAGCAACAACACCGCGTTGCTCGAGATGGCCAGCGGCCAGGCGGACTGGACCGGCATCTTCGACCCGGCGGTGCAGTCGGCCTTCGTCCAGAGGGACACCGCGCACAACTACTCGTATCCCGTGCCGGTGGTTCCCGTGCAGCTTGTCCCGAATCTCAAGAATCCGTTGCTCGCCCAGTTGCCGGTGCGCCAGGCCATCAGCGCGGCGCTGGACCGCCAGCAGATGTCCATCTCCGGTGAGGTTGGCTTCGAGCAGCCCGCCAGTCCGACGGGGTTGATGCCGGGCCAGGAGAAGTACCTGGATCCCAAGTATAACGGCAAGCTGCCCGCGTTCCCCGCGGCCGATGCGAGCGCCGCCGATCAGATTCTGCAAACCGCTGGCTTCGCGAAGGGTTCCGATGGCATCTACGCCGACGCGCA